>MGYU01000115.1 GCA_001801885.1 Gammaproteobacteria bacterium RIFCSPLOWO2_12_47_11 | reverse complement strand
GCCGAATTAAATGCTGCTGAAGCCAGCTATGCCAAACTTGGAGAAGAACTCGAAGCAAGGCGGCAGCAGTTACAGGAATACAGGAAAACCAGCCAGCAGCTGAATGAACAATTAAATGAACAGCGCCTGAATTATCAGAAACAGGAAGGGCGGTTGGCCTCACTTGAGGCCTTGCAACAATCCGCCCTCGGGGAAGATCGGGATCATGTTCAGCACTGGCTGAAAAAAAATGGCCTGGCACAGGCCCCGAAACTGGCTCAGCAGATTAAGGTGGATGACAATTGGGCGCACGCAGTTGAAGTTGTACTGGATCGTTTCCTGCAAGACATCTGCGTCGACGAAATCACCAGCCAGATCAGCAAACTGTCCCAATTGGAAACCGGCAACCTGGGTATTATCGCTACCGCAACTCCTGTGAACGCAGATACACACGGCCGCTTTCCTTCCCTGGCTGACAAGGTCAACAGCGACTTCCCGCTAAAGCATCTGCTGGCATACGTCTATATTGCCAGGAACCTGGATGCAGCACTTGCCCTGCGTCCTAACCTCACCGGGACTGAGTCGATCATTACTCCGGAAGGACTCTGGCTGGGTATTAACTGGTCACATATACACCGTGGCCAGGACGGGCAGGCTGGCATGTTATCGCGGGAAAAGGAGATTCATATCCTCAGGAAGACCTTGTCCGCATCCCGGCAGGAATTGGCTAAACTTGAGAAAAAAACAGAACAAGCGCATGCGGCACTGGAACAGGCAGAGTTACAACTGAATGAAGTTCAAGCGTCCTTGAATAAACAGCAGGAGATTACATCTGAACTCCGCGCCGGCCTTGCTGCCAGCCAGGCCCAGTTGGAACAGACCGATATCCGATCTGAAAGAATCAGGGAAGAACTGGAAAACCTCCATGAAGAACTTGAAAGCGACAGAAATGAAATTACTACTGTCCGGAGTGAATTACGTCAGTCTAATGCGCACCAGGAAGAACTCGAAAAACAACGGACCGGACTGACTGCCCAGCGCGATAAATATCGTGAATCCCTGACGCTTGCCCGGGAACGCTGGCAGACAACACATGAAGAAAGCCATGGCATTGCCTTACAACTGGAATCGATCAGTTCCCAGCGTGCTTCACTGGAACAATCCATCAAGCGTAGTCAGATGCAGATATCGCATCTTGAATCCCGGCGCGCGGATCTGGACAAGATTCTGGCTGACAGCCAGGCACCATTACAGCAAATCAAGCTTGTGCTGGAAAATAAACTCAAGGATAAGGTAAATGCTGAAAGGGTATTGAGTGAAGCCAGGAGTCAGGTACAGCAGACGGAGAACACATTAAGAGAAAGGGAACAGGCACGTGTACAACATGAAAACCGGATCCAGGAACTAAGAGATAATCTGGAAAAGGCCCGCCTGATTAATCAGGAAAGTCGAGTCCGCTTGCAGACGATCGAAGAAAAACTCGGTGAGTCAGGTCATCAGGTCCAGGCAATACTCGCTACGCTTGATAAAGAGGCAGAACTGGCTGTATGGCGTGAACGGCAGGAACAGATCATCCAGAAGATAAACCGGTTGGGCCCCATTAATCTGGCAGCAATTGATGAATTCAACCAGCTCTCGGAACGCAAGTCCTATCTGGATAAACAGGATGCAGATCTGCGCGAAGCTTTAACTACACTGGAAAACGCAATACGGAAGATTGATAAGGAATCCCGTGCCCGTTTCAAGGAGACTTTTGATCAGCTTAATTCAAATCTGCAGGAAACATTCCCGCAATTATTTGGTGGTGGCCATGCCTATCTGGAACTGACGGGAGATGAATTGCTTGAGACCGGTGTGACCATTATGGCAAGACCACCCGGAAAACGTAACAGTAATATTCATCTGCTGTCAGGTGGAGAAAAAGCATTGACTGCCGTTGCACTTGTCTTTTCTATTTTCAAACTCAATCCGGCCCCATTCTGTATTCTCGACGAGGTTGATGCACCACTGGATGATGCCAATGTCGGCCGCTTCAGTGAGATGGTAAGTTCAATGTCGGATGACGTTCAGTTTATCTTCATTACACATAACAAGATCACCATGGAAATCGCTCACCAGTTACTGGGCGTAACCATGCATGAAGCAGGTGTCTCACGGCTGGTGACAGTTGATGTGGATGAAGCAGTTAAAATGGCTGCTACGGCTTAACTACAGTTACAAGTTACAAGTCACAAGTGAGAAGTGACAAGTTAAAATCTTTAATTAAGTTTATGTATTATCTCTTGTAACTTGTTACTTATAACTATTAACTTGCTGGTATGAGCGAATTGCGATGGATACTTCTGGGATTGGGGGTGTTGGTTATCGCCGCCATCTATTTCTGGGAATCCACAAAACAAAAACGTAATCTGCGTTCCAGGGTTGAAAATTATCCGTCATTCAGTAAAGACAATATTTCAAATATCAGAATTAATCCGAAAAAGGAAAGAAATATTGATATCTCCGGTGCACTGGCCACTTTCAATGCCTATTTAAAACAGTCCAGACAGTCTTTCTCTGCCGCTGATATAAAAACGCACAAGGCTGATACCGGTTTGGAAACTGATGGGCATGATTTTCCGGAGATAGACCATGAGTCTGTATCGCTTCAGAATAAAAATATAATGCAGGAAATCATGGTGATTTACATTACAGCTACATCCAGCCCTGCATTCAAAGGCCCTGATATCCTTCACGCCATGGAATCAGCAGATATGCAGTTTGGTGAAATGAAGATATTTCACTACTACGGACCGGACAAAAAATACACCACACGCGCATTGTTCAACATTGCCAATATCCATGATCCGGGAAATTTTGATATTGAAAGTATGGACAGGTTTTCGACCGATGGACTGGCGTTATTTATGTGTTTGCCTGCAGAGATAGGCGGTGATATTGCATTCGAGATCATGCTGGATACTGCCCATAATCTGGCCTACCTTCTGGGTGGTGAATTAAGAGGGTCAGACCGCAAGATTCTGGATGCAGAAAAACTCAATAAAATGCGGGAAATCGCAAGCCGGTATTAATCATCACATTATTCCGCAATGATGATACCTGAAGCAATCAAAAGCCGTTGTAATGAACTACGTAAAGAGATTGAACAGCATAATTACCGTTATTATGTACTGGATGATCCATCAGTAACGGATGTTAATTACGATCAATTAATGGACGAACTGATAGCGCTGGAAGCACAATATCCGGCACTCATAACCCCCGAATCACCGACCCAGCGTGTAGGTGCAAAACCGCTTGCTGAATTTCCGGAAGTTAATCATATCGTTCCCATGTTATCTCTTGCCAACGCATTTGACGAAGATGAAATGAAGGCATTTGATAAACGCATCAGGGATAAACTGGAGGTTAATACAATTGAATATGTAGCGGAGACAAAACTGGATGGTTTGGCTGTCAACCTGCTCTATGAAGAGGGCAAACTTACACGGGGTGCTACACGTGGCGACGGGGCCACTGGAGAAGATGTTACGCTGAATGTACGTACTATTAAGAGTATTCCCTTGCACATGACGGGTAATTATCCAGCACAGATGGAAGTGCGCGGTGAAGTATTTATCAGCAATACAGGGTTTATAGCCCTGAATAAAATGCAGGAGCAGAGTGGTGGGAAATTATTTGTCAATCCACGCAATGCCGCAGCCGGGAGTTTGAGGCAGCTTGATCCAAAAATTACCGCAAAAAGACCATTACAGTTTTTTGCACATGGTATTGGGTTGATTGAAGGGATAAATCCTCCGGCAAGACATGCAGATATTCTGGAACAATTAAGGCAATGGGGACTGCCTGTTTCTCCGGAGACCAGAACTGTGAATGGTGTTGTGGGATGTTTTGTGTATTATCATGAAATCGGTAAACGCCGCGCTCAACTGCCTTATGAGATCGATGGTGTCGTATTCAAGGTAAATGATATACAACAGCAGAAAATACTTGGTTTTGTCTCCCGTGCCCCACGTTGGGCCATTGCATACAAATATCCTCCTGCAGAAGTTTCCACCAGGGTGCTGGGTATTGAAGTCCAGGTGGGGCGCACGGGCGCCCTTACACCAGTAGCCAGACTGGAACCGGTGTTCGTCGGTGGAGTTACGGTAACCAACGCCACCTTGCATAATGAGGAAGAAATCAAACGCAAGGATATCCGCGTCGGTGATACAGTCATCATACGCCGGGCGGGTGATGTGATTCCGGAAGTTGTCAGTATTATAAAGGACAAACGACCCCGGAACAGTCGTATTTTCCATATGCCGGACAAGTGTCCGGTTTGTAGTTCTGATATTGAGCAGATAGAAGGGGAGACCATCATACGATGCAGCGCCGGACTGTTTTGTCCGGCCCAGCAGATCCAGTCAATCATACATTTCGCTTCACGTCTGGCCATGGATATAGAGGGACTGGGTGACAAACTGGTGGAACAACTCGTTGCAACCGGTTTGGTCAATAATGTTGCTGATCTCTATAAATTGACGCAGGAGAAACTTGCCGGTCTGGAAAGGATGGGTGACAAATCAGCCGCCAATGTAATTCATGCTCTGGAAAAGAGCAAACAGACTACTCTCAAACGCTTTTTGTACGCACTGGGTATTCGCGAAGTGGGTGAGGCCACTGCCAGAAACCTGGCAAATTATTTCGGCACACTTGAGGCAGTAATGAATGCTACTGTGGATGATCTGGAAAAAGTACCTGATGTCGGGCCGGTAGTCGCGCAACATATCGCAAGTTTTTTCCTGGAGACACATAACCGAAATGTAGTAAAGGAACTGCTTAAGTCCAGAGTTCAATGGCCTGCGGTTGAAAAATCTGAACTGCAACCTCTGGCCGGGAAAACCTTTGTCATAACCGGGAAGCTCGACAACATGACGCGTGATGAGACAAAGGAACGGTTGCAGTCCCTTGGAGCAAAGGTCAGTGGCAGTGTTTCAAAAAAGACCGATTATGTGATTGCTGGCAGTGAACCCGGCAGTAAAATTGAAAAGGCTGCTAAACTGGGGATTGAGATTCTGGATGAAAAGGCTTTTCTGGATTTGATTCGTGAATCGTAATTCGTGACTCGTGATTCGTAAGGGGTTGAACAAAATAACTATTCACCATTTACAAATCACGAATCACAAATCACCACCTGATTACGGCCCTTTTGTTTTGCTTTGTATAGTGCATTATCTGCCGACTTGATGACTTCCTGAGGATTATCATGTTCGTCCTGTTTTTCAGCAACACCAATGCTGACTGTGATGTTTAATATTTTGGTTTCGGCTGGCTGGCTGGTTATTTCGGGTCTTTTTCTTGGACGTTTTTTATGTCTGATAACAAATTGAGTTGAAGCAATGCGTGTTCTCAATTCCTCCAGATGTTCTGCTGCATGTTCAGCATCATTACCGGAAAATACGACAGTAAATTCTTCACCACCATAGCGAAAAGCCTTGCCGCCACCCTCTACCGAGTTCAATTGACTGGCAAGCAATTTCAACACATCATCACCGACATCATGTCCATAGGTATCATTCAGCTTTTTGAAATGGTCAACATCAACCATGGCAATACTGTAGGTTTTCCCCAGCGCCATGAGTTGCTGTTTCAGTGCCCGCCGTGATGGCAAATGGGTCAGTTCATCCCGGTAGGCCAGATTGTAGGCGTTAATAATAATCCCCACGCTGATGATCAGTCCGGCAATACTGATGTACAATGTTGCAAATAAAACGTTAAAGAAAGAATACATTGCTATGAATAATGCAATGCATGCCAGCATCCATATGGCGCGCAGGAAACCTCCTTGCATCAGCCAGTAAATCAATACCACAAGAAACACCGCCAGCCATAGTATTATCACCGGTTGCTGCATGGCTGTTTGTTCAGTCAGTGTTGTTTTAACTATCTCATAATTCAGGAAATTGAATAATAGAAACCAGTTAGAACTTACCAGCCACGCAACAAACAGTGATTCGACCACAAGCAATCCGATACGCTTGATCCCATACAGGTTGAGCAGGCCACGTTCATTCAGCAGGTAATAAAAAAGCAAATTCAACGGAAACAGAAAACTCAGGAGATTAAACAGGTATTCTTTTTCTATGTCGGGCAAGCCCTTGGACCAGATAAAGGACTGGAACACCCAGTAACAGAGACCTGTTACGAGCAACAGGCAGAACTCACGGCTGTCATAAAATACCACGCATAAAAATAAACCGGTCAGTAATATCGCATAGGGCAGCCAGCCCATATTGTCTTTGAGCAGAGCAGGTAATTCCGGCCGGTATAATGATAATAAATATAAAGGGAGAAACAGGAACAGAATTGCCAGAAGGATGTTGAAAAAACGCATGTATTATATCTATAATATAGATTAATAATTAATTATAGTTAATTGATATTATTATAGTTATACTTATATCAGGCAGCATTAGTCTGTCTGGGCTTGTTCAGGGATAGAATAGTATCCTGCGGATATTGCGTGGAATTTGTCTCGGGGTAATCGAGGATATAATGCAGGCCGCGGCTCTCTTTACGTAATAATGCCGACTCGATAATCAGCCGGGCCACAGTGGCAATGTTACGCAATTCAATCAGGTCGTTGGTAATACGGAAATTACCATAATATTCCTGGATTTCGGCGTGCAGAAGATTGATCCGGTTCAAGGCACGCTGGAGCCGTTTGGTGGTACGGACTATGCCAACATAATCCCACATGAAACACCGGATCTCATCCCAATTATGTGATACCACAACCTCTTCATCTGAATCTGTCACCTGGCTTTCATCCCAGGCCGGCAATGGTTGGGGAAAATTAACGCTGGAAAGTTGATTCAGGATATCCTGATAGGTGGAATGGGCAAATACGACACATTCCAGCAGGGAATTACTGGCCATGCGGTTGGCACCGTGCAGACCAGAACAACTGACCTCACCAATGGCATATAAACCAGGAAGATTGGTGCGGCCCTGCCGGTTAATCATCACACCACCACAAGTATAGTGCGCTGCCGGCACAACCGGCACGGGTTCCCGGGTTATGTCAAAACCGAATTCCAGGCACTGTTTATAAATATTGGGGAAATGTGAGACTATAAATTCAGCCGGCTTGTGGGAGATATCCAGATAGATGTAATCATCACCACGGCGTTTCATCTCATGATCGATCGCACGTGCCACAATGTCACGTGGTGCCAGTTCCGCCCGTGAATCGAACTTGTGCATAAAGGGTTCACCATTGGACAACAGCAGTCTTGCTCCCTCACCACGCAGGGCCTCCGAGATGAGAAATGATTTTGCCTTTGGATGGTACAAGCAGGTTGGATGGAACTGTACAAATTCCATATTGGCGATATCACAGCCTGCACGCCAGGCCATCGCGATACCGTCACCCGTGCAGGTATCCGGATTACTGGTATAGATATAAACCTTGCCTGCACCACCAGTGGCCAACACAACAAACTTTGCACGAAATACATCTACCCGATTGTTTTTACGATCATATACATAGGCACCCAGGCACCGGTTTGGAGTAATCCCGGTTTTCTCGCCGGTAATCAGATCAATCCCGGAATGATGTTCAAATAATTTGATATTGGGATGGGCGCGTACCTTGTTTTCGAGTGTCATTTCAATGGCACGGCCGGTAGAGTCTGAGGCATGGATGATACGCCGGTGGCTGTGTCCACCCTCCTGGTGCAGGTGATAATCCATATTGCCCTGTGCATTACTGGTCTTGGTGAAGTCCACACCAAGATCAATCAGCCACTGGATACTCTCTCTGCCATGTTCAACCACGAACCGGACAATGTCAGGTTTGCACAGACCCGCGCCGGCCGCCAGTGTGTCCTCGACATGGGATTCAATAGAATCACAGGCATCAAGTACAGCTGAGACACCCCCCTGGGCGTAATAGGTTGCACCCTCGGTCAGTTCAGATTTGGAAAGCACCGCCACACTGGCATGTTCTGCCAACTGTAATGCAAGACTGAGTCCTGATGCACCACTGCCGATGATGAGAACGTCGTGTTGGTATTGGTGTGTCATATCACTTAAGATAATATACTTGGTTTGCAGTGTAAGCCATTGATTAAGGCATATTATTGAAGAACCTGCATTTCGCCGGATTCTGCTCTTAAATGCTAAATAAATCGGAACGATAATAACATAAGGAGCATAGCCCGCATGGGCGAAAATGTGACAGATCAACAGCTGGTTGAACGTGTACAAAGAGGCGATCAAAAGGCATTTGACCTGCTGGTATTGAAATACCAGCAACGCATAGTCAATCTGGTATCGCGCTTTGTACGGAACCAGGCTGATGCGCTGGATGTCACACAGGATGCCTTCATCAAGGCATACCGGGCGCTGCCAAATTTCAGGGGGGAAAGTGCGTTTTACACCTGGATGTACCGGATCGCGGTCAATACCGCCAAAAACTATCTGGCTGTACAATCCAGACGGCCCTTCGGCATGGAACAGGACATCTCTGAAATTGAACAATTTGAGGGGGACAATGCTCTAAAAGAACATGCAACGCCCGAGAATTTACTGCTAAGGGACGAGATTCAGAAAACGGTCATCAATGCGATTGAGGAATTACCCGAGGATTTGCGTATTGCGATAACTTTACGGGAAGTTGAAGGTCTGAGTTATGAGGACATCGCAGTCGCCATGGATTGTCCCATCGGGACAGTCAGATCGCGTATCTTCCGGGCCAGAGAGGCGATAGACAAGCAACTTAAACCATTATTAGACAAATGAGTGAAACATCATGAGTGAACAAAGCCGCGAGCAAATTTCCGCCCTGGTGGATGGTGAACTGGAAGATGGCGCACCTTTCATTCTGAATGCCTTGCGAGACAGCCAGGAATACAGAAAGATTTGGCATCATTATCATCTGATCGGCGAGTGCCTCAGAGACAATCTGCCCAGACATGTTGATATGCATCTGGCTGACAGGATAAGCCGCATCATACAGAATGAACCCGCCATACGCTCAGCCGCCAAGACCACAACCCGCAACACGTTAATCAAACCAGTGATCGGTTTTGCCATTGCCGCCTCGGTGACCGTGGTGGTCATTCTGGGCGTG
>MGYU01000114.1 GCA_001801885.1 Gammaproteobacteria bacterium RIFCSPLOWO2_12_47_11 | reverse complement strand
AATAGACAGGATAAACATCATGAATCATTCAGAACAAGTTAAAGCTGTATTAGGTATTGATATCGCCAAGGCCACGTTTAAAGTAGCGTTGTTGCGTGAGAGTAAATTTAAACATAAAACATTCCCCAATCATTCAGAGGGTTTTCAAGCATTGCTTGTCTGGTTAGCGCATCTGCAAGTGCAACATGTTCATGTCTGTCTGGAGGCCACCAGTCATTACAGTGAGCCCTTGGCAGACTATCTGTTTGACCAGAGGATGGCGGTCAGTGTGGTCAACCCCTCCCGGATCAAAGGGCATGCCCAAAGTGAGTTAGTTCGCACCAAAACCGATAAGACGGATGCGGCGCTGATTGCCCGTTTCTGCGCGGCGATGCACCCGGCGTTGTGGCAGCCGGAACCCAAGGAAATCCGTGTGTTACGTGCGTATGTCCGGCACCTGGATGCGCTCATCGATATGCGCCAACAGGAACGGAATCGCCTGGAAGCGGCGAGCGAGGTGTTGTCCGAGGCGATTAAAGCGCATATCACTTATCTCGAACAGGACATCCAACAGACACAACGAAAGATCAATGACCATATCGATCAGCATCCGGATTTGAAAGACAAAAAACAGTTGCTTGAGAGTATTCGGGGCATTGGACCGGCGACGATCAATGTCATCTTGTCTGAGTTTGCCCAGGTGCAGCGATTTCAGAATGCGAAACATCTGGCATCGTTTATCGGGGTCGCCCCACGGCTGATGGAATCCGGCACCTCCGTACGGGGACGCAGCAGAATGCCCAAGATAGGACGCTCTCAGCTACGCAAGGTATTCTTTCTGCCGGCGATGGTGGCGTTACGTTACAACCCGATTATTAAATCCTTCGGAGAACGCTTGCGTGCATCGGGGAAGACGAAGATGCAAGTGATTGGCGCCGCCATGCGCAAACTCATCCATATCGTCTATGGTGTGTTGAAAAATAACACACCGTTTAATCCTGATTATTCAGCGGAAATGGCTTGACGTTAAAGACGGTATCTGACCCCGATCACGCTGTAAGTAAAGCGGCGTAACATTAAAAATGCATCTCACTCGACGCGTTTATCCGCTGATGTATTTTCCCAGTTGTTCAATAATGAACCGTTGTTCGGCTATGATAGATTTCACGAGATCACCTATGGAAATTATTCCGACTAACTGCTCTCCTTCTATGATCGGCAAATGCCGAATATGTTTTTCTGTCATCAAAGCCATACACTCCTCGACAGTCTGCTCAGGCTTGGTGTAAATGACCCGTGTCGTCATAATTTCCTTAATCTGCATGTCCTTAGATGACTGTCCCTTAAGAATAACTTTCCGAGCGTAGTCTCTCTCCGAAATTACACCAACCAGCTTCGAGTCCTCAATAACTATAAGTGCACCGACTTCTTTATCAGCCATAAGCTTTATGGCGTCATAAACAGAAGCGTCAGGTCCAATGGACCAGACATCATGGCCCTTATTCTTTAATAGCTCCGAAACTTTAATCATTTTGTTATTTTAGATAACTGATTATCCCATCTCCAAGGATAGCAAATATCAAGCCGACTAGTGCAGTTTTTTTAACGGTTATCATTCATAATTAGCCAATTATTTGATGCGCTGTCCTTACTTAATATTTTTGTTAAACGTTACTTTACTGTCTGTGTTTTAATCTTGGTTAAAATAAATCTTCTATGGACAGATAACGTTCACCCGTATCATAGCTGAATATCAACACTCGGCTACCGGCTGCCATTTCATTTTCTTTTTGTTTCAAGGCTGCTAATGTGGCACCGGAGGAAATACCAATAAAAATTCCCTCCTTTTTAGAATGGACTTGCTCCTGCGGCCATGCTTTTCATATCCAAATTCTCTCCATGAGAATTTGTCATTGGGCAATATTATTCCGCCTCAACCTGAAGTCTTACTGTACTGTGCGTAAAAAGCCCTGACCTTTCTGACGTAATTCCGGGTCTCGGCATAAGGCGGGATTTTATTGCCGTATTTTTTCACTGCACCTTCACCGGCGTTATAAGCCGCCAGTGCAAGCGTCAGATCATTGTTGAACATGGTCAGAAGATCCCTCAGATACCGCGAGCCTCCATGTATATTCTCATACGGATTCCTGCGGTCTTTCACGCCATAACGTCTGGCCGTATCTGGCATGAGTTGCATCAGGCCCACCGCCCCTGCACGTGATATAGCAGTCGGGTTATAGGCAGATTCTGCCGTAATAACGGCATGCAGCAGCGAATCGGGCAAATTATATTTTTTTGCTGCATAGTCCACTGTCGGCTTGAATTTTTGCCTGTTTTTGTGGAATTCAGCGGAACTGTATGTTGTTTTCGGTTGCTCGACCCAACCTTTCCAGGTCTTCACCAGGCGGACACTGTTGGTATTTGAGGGCCTGTCTGTCAGGGTCACCCGCCCATGCTTGTCGACATATTTGAATATGTCGGCCTGGATCACAGGTGAGACCAGCAAGGCGCTGGTGATGGCAGCCATTAGCAATGAAGGGTTTAGCTGATATTTCATACCCCAGTGTCCCCTGATTCTTGATTCTGATTCTTAAATACTATCCTAACTTTATAACATATATGCAGTTATTTGAAGTAATATCAGTGCATAAATAGCGGCGATCAGGTCATCCAGCATGATCCCCAGACCTCCCGTTACCTGCCCGTCGGCCCATGATACCGGCCAGGGTTTGCAGATATCAAACAGGCGAAACAGGACAAAGCCCAGGACCATCCATAGCCACCCGGTTGGTGCCATGATCATGGTGATCAGGTAACCCACGATCTCATCCCAGACGATGGATGAATGGTCATGCACACCCAGATCACCGGCTGTCTTGCCGCATAGCCAGATTCCGATGAGAAACAATACACTGGTAACGGCCAGATATATGATCACATTGAGCGGCTGCATGAAAAAATAAAAAAGCACACCGATCAATGTCCCTGCCGTACCGGGCAATTTCGGTACATAACCCGTCCCAAAACCCAGCGCCAGCAGGTACACCGGATGTTTCCAGAAACCGGGCGGCAAGGCTGTTTTTTTGTTATTGATTACGGGCTCAACTTGGTTCATTGGTTTTATATCCATGTTCAAAATTAAAACACCGTCATACTGTACATAGCCTGCCCCGTACTTGATACGGGGGAATATACAAAATCCCCTTCCCCTTGGCAGGGGGAAGGTTGGGATGGGGGTTGAGTATTCACCATTTCCGAAATTTCACCCCCACCTCAATCCTCGGCTTTGGCTTCCTGCGTCGCTCTACCGCCTGCGTCCATGCAGGCGTCCCCCATCAAGGGTGAGGAAGTTAAATTCTGATACAGATTCCTGTGTTGACCGTCTCATGTATTCTGACAGAAAGCCATATAAATATAATGCTAATATCGTAATAAATAAGTAGCCATCTGAATTTTATTTTGACAGGAATAACGATATGACCAGTACTGTACAGACCATCTCCTTGATCGATTTATCACTCAGCTTCCTGCCTGTATTGATTGTAATAATAATCCTCTGGCATTGGTCGCTGGATTATCTCAACTCCATCTATGCGGTCTCACGCATGCTTGTACAGTTATTATTAATCGGTTATTTCCTGACATATATATTCAAATCAGACAGCGCAATGATTGTGAGCATAGTCATAGCCATCATGATTTTTGTATCAAGCTGGATCGCCCTTGGTACTGTCCGTGAACAACGGACCAGACTGTACACCAAAGCCCTGTTTTCCATCGCCCTGGGGGGCGGGATTATACTGGGACTGGTAACAGAAGGTGTGCTCAATCTCGATCCCTGGTATCTGCCGCAATACATGATTCCACTCGCGGGAATGATATTCGCGAATGCGATGAATTGTGTGAGTTTGTCTGCGGAAAGATTTTTTTCCGAAATGAAATCTGATAACAACTATTTTAAATCACGTAATATTGCATTCAATGCTTCGCTTATTCCTAATGTTAATTCACTTTTTGCTGTCGGCCTGGTGTCCCTGCCCGGCATGATGACCGGGCAGATCTTGTCCGGTGTTGATCCATTGATTGCGGCGCGGTATCAGATAATGGTGATGTGCATGATTTATGGATCTGCCGGCATATCTACTGCAATTTTCCTTACACTGATAAAATTCCAATCAATCACCGAACAAACCGTTCCAGACAACAATGCAGGATAAAATTGTGATAAAAATATTTGTACTCATGCTATTAGTGCAGCCGCTCGTTGTTTTTGCCCATGCCGTATTTCTGCCGAAGGAAGCGGAGGCAGGAAGTTATCACCGGGCTGCCATCAAGATTGGTCATGGTTGCGAGGGCGCTCCAACCATCGAAATTATTATTGATATTCCGGAAAGCGTGCACCTGGTAAAACCCATGCCTAAACCCGGTTGGCAAATAGAGATCGTCAAGGTAACACTGGCTGAACCCTACGACTCTCATGGAAAGTTGATAACGGGAGATGTCAGACAACTCATCTGGCATGGTGGTAATCTGCCAGAGGAATACTATGATGAATTTATCTTTCATATGAAATTACCAGTGATTCCCGGCAAACTCTATTTCCCGGTGCGGCAGATATGTACCAAAGGCGAGAATTTCTGGAATGAGATACCAAAAGATGATGCACACCATTACGATCATCATTACTCGTTTCCTGCGCCGGTACTGGAATTAATTGAAACACACACTGAATCAAAATGAGTACTAATAAATCACCAAAGGTTGCCGTGTTCGGTCTCGGGATTATGGGCGAGGCTATGGCACGCAATCTGGATAAAAGTGGATTACTAACGACCACCTGGAACCGTTCTCCCAAAAAAGACTTTCCGAAATTCATGTCATCTGTACATGATGCAGTTCATGCCGCTGATATAATCCTGATTCTGGTCACTGATGATCAGGCTGTCTCTGAACTGCTGGATCTGATAGAACCTGATCTCGGCAAACGACATCTCATTATTCAATGCAGTACGGTAAAACCAGAAAGTAACATTCAATTTCATAAACGTGTAACAAAAACCGGCGCACATTTCATTGAAGCACTGATTGGCGGCAGTAAGGGTGCTGCAATCAACAGGCAGATAGTTTTTTATTTTGGCGGGAGTAAAAACGATGTGTCACGTGCTGAACCTGTCCTTGAAAAAATATCGGCCAAATGTATTTATGTCGGAGAGACCGGCAAGGCCAGTCACATCAAGCTCGCCATGAATCTCAATATTGCTTTGCAGGTTGAGGCATTATGCGAGAGTTTTGCCTATGCTGAACGCGCCGGTATCGATACAGAAACTTTTTTCAACGTATTGAAAAACAATACAGCCTGGAACAGGTTGAGCGAATACAAGGAACCCATGCTGAGAGAGATGGATTTCTCCCCGCAATTCTCGGTGAAAAACATGCACAAGGATATCAGGCTGGCACTGGAAACCGATGGGCCTGATAACCGTCTCGCCCTGTTGTCCGCCCTGGAAAAAATTTTCGCCCGGGCAGAAGCAGAAGGACTCGGTGAGGATGACATGATCGCGTTATACAAATTATTACAGGCTCATTAAGCGTGCACGCAGCAAAGATATTTCTGGCCCTGGGCAGTCTGAATGCCATGCTGGCTGTGATACTCGGTGCCTTCGGAGCACATGGTCTGAAAACCAGGCTCACGGAAAACATGCTGGCTGTTTATCAAACCGGAGTGCAATATCATTTTTACCATGCACTGGGATTGATCGTTGTCGGTCTTGTGATTATGCAGATGCTGCCTTCAATCTGGTTTAAATCGGCAGGCTGGTTCATGCTGGTGGGAATATTGTTGTTTTCGGGCAGTCTCTATATCCTCAGCATTACCCAGTTGCGCTGGTTGGGGGCCGTTGCCCCATTGGGTGGCACAGCGTTTATCTTTGCCTGGCTGTTATTGTTTATTGGTATAATCAGGGCACAGACCTCCTGACTTATGGAATCAGATCATGAAAAATATTCTGCTATTGCTCACAGTCATTGCGGTGAATGTACATGCCGAATCTGTTGATGACACGATAGGAAAAGCCTGTCTGAAACAGGCTGTTTCGCTTACACAACAATTAAAAACGGATATCTATCCCGACATGGATAAAGAGCAGGCAAATAAAATAATCCGCTTATCCACAGAAAACTGCAAACAACAGTTTGCCGCAAAAGAAAATCAACAGGTAGTATCACAAGGGACAGGGGAAAAGAACGAATCCAAATTAACAGACTGGTTTACGGAAAAAGTTCTCAGTGGGGAACCTGCCGGCAAGGCCGGCAATAAACGGCTTAAACGAATGCAAACCAAGTAAGGTTAATGTATTGCATTTGTATCCGAAGGTATAAACATGTGATTTCTGTTGTTTACCCTGTTAATACCGGCACTGTAATGGTGAGAATTTTATGACCAGAAAGATAATGTCATTTGCAGAAAGATTGCGTAAAGGTGAATTACTGATCGGTACACTCATCAGTCTGCCATCACCGGAGATCACGGAAATACTGGCCAATACCGGCTATGACTGGCTGTTTATTGATGCCGAACACGGCGCATTTAATCCGCAACAGGCGCAGTCCATGTTGCAGGCCGCCGGTGATTGCCCCTGTGTGATTCGGGTGCCGTCCGGTGATGAAGTCTGGATTAAAAAGGCACTGGATATGGGTGCTGCCGGTATTATTGTCCCGCAGGTGCATACGGCAGAACAGGCAAGGCAGATTGTGAAATTCTGTAAATATTCTCCCCTGGGATCACGTGGCGTCGGCATAGGCCGCGCACATAACTACGGTATGGGTTTTGAGGATTATATTAAAACAGCCAATCAGCACACCGCTGTGATCCTGCAGGCGGAAAGCCGGCAGGCAATAGACAATATAGAAGCCATCGCTGCTATCAAGGGTGTCGATGCGATCCTGATTGGACCTTATGATCTGTCCGCAAGTCTTGGCAAGATCGGACTGGTAACAAATCCGGCTGTAGTCAAGGCCATTGATAAAGTTGCCAGAACCTGCAAAAAAGCAGGAGTGAAGCTCGGGTTTTTTGGAGTCAATGCCGATGCGGTCAGGCCTTATATGAAAAAAGGTTTTACATTAATCACCACCGGCGTAGATTCCCTGTTCCTCATTAAATCCGCTAAAGAAACCCTGGCATCCGTTCGTGGTTAAAAAACCGGCAATGGGCTTCGGCACACTCAACACCATACTCAACACTGCGCCCCTGATTATCCAGGGGGCTACCCGGCTCATCAAGCTGATCAAGGACAGGGATAAACCAGAGCCTGAAGATATTCCGGCCACCGTAGATGGCTTAAAAGGAGAGATACATCGCATCAACAAAAGGCTGGATGAAAATTATGATTCTGATATTCAGCAAATCAAACTCATTGAAGAACTGGCCAGGCAGAACGAACTTCTCGCTACCTCTCTCAAAAAAACCAACAAGCAACTTAATGTGATCACTCTTATTGCGCTGATATCCCTGCTTGTTGGCATCGTCGTATTCCTGAGAATGTTAAATACCTGAGCTGCAAGTGTTTCTGATCATCTCCATAGTATTTACCGTGCTGCAATGGATATGTGCGTTTTTTCTGGTTATTGTCAGCATCCACGGCCCGTCATCTCTTCCTGCGCTGACACTCTTCTGGTTAATCCTGATACAGGTGATCCTGTGGTCAGGTTTTATAATATTCAGGAGAAGCGAAAACAGATATGCAGCAATTTACCTGTTCTTTCTGGGAATAGTGACAACAGTTAGCGCACCGTTGATATATTTTATCGCTGAAAAATACGATGCTTACCGGTGGAACAACATACTCTCAAATACAAAAATTTATGATGTGCATGACAACGTGCTATTGGCAAGTGATGGCCTGCCATTCGGTATCAGAATTTCCTTCAAGGCGGAATTTCCGTATACAGATTATAACTACATCACTCCTGTATTGAGACCACAGTCTGACCGTTACGGAACAAGTATCGGACCGAACGACATGCGGGTTTTACGGTATTCAACCAGTCCTGTATTAAAACGGGATTACTATTTCAGGAAAGGCGTTACCTACGACATCGTGTTTGAAATGGTGCCCGGTTACCTGATTCCACGTCATAATAAAATTACACTATCGGGAAATGATGAGCAGATAAAGTACTGTCTGCAATATCCAGTCGAAAATACCCATGCCATGACGCGTAAAATGTTTGAACATATGATCACGGCTGACAATGCGGATAATTATCTGGTAATGCTTCACGGTACGGCTTATGGTGATATTTACTCCGGGTACAGCCCTGAGTTTACCCGCAATAGATATAATCCAGCCGATTTTTACAACACTTACAAAATAAAAAACTTTCAGGAATGCCAGACTCACCAACAGAAATAAACATTATTTAAAATGAAAAAAGTCTATAGTGCAGATAATATTGTTATGCCCGGTTTCATCAAAAATTTGCTTGAATCCTGTAATATTGACTGCATCATAAAAAACCAGAATCTGGCCGGGGCCCTGGGCGAGATCCCGCCTATTGAATGCTGGCCCGAGGTTTGGATCATCAATGATGAAAATTTAGCAGAAGCAATGGACATCATTAATTCTACAACGCGAGATAATCTACAGACAAATACCCGGTGGAAATGTCAATGCGGAGAAACCCTGGAAGGCCAGTTCAGTGCCTGCTGGCATTGCGGTGCAGAGCGCACTTCATAACAGGCGTAAAGTTCAACTCATGTATGAAACCTGTCCCAAATGCGGATACCAGAGAAAACTCACGGATACTGTTGATCCGGGCATCTGCCCCGGTTGTGGCATCATCTTTGCCAAATGGATGAAACAGAAATTTGCGCCTCCACCTGTTGTTTCTGAGAGCAGGCCAACGGATGAACATCCCGGACTTATCACATACCTGATTGAAACGGTGTTGTATGTTGAACCAAAAACCGAACCTGCATTCTTTTATGGCCGGTTAATCCTCTATATCGGGATTGTCTACTGGGGCTGGCAGTTCATGTTGATGGATTTTACTCTCAATCCGCCGGAGATAGGCAATGCATTCATGCACAGGATCAATCTCGTCTTTCATGAAGCTGGCCACGTTCTGTTCATCCCCTTTGGCTGGTTTATGACAATCCTCGGCGGCACACTCGGTCAATTACTGATGCCGATCGTGGTTATGCTGACGTTTATATTCAAAAACCATAATAATTTTGGCGCATCGGTCGGATTGTGGTGGTTGGGACAGAATTTCATGGATGTTGCACCTTACATTAATGATGCACTGGTACAACAACTGGTCTTGCTGGGTGGAAACACCGGCGCGGATGTGCCAGGGAACCATGACTGGAACAATATTCTTGGTGAACTGAACCGTCTTGAGAAATGTCACGAATATGCGATTATCGCCCAGACTACCGGGGTCATAATCATGATCATTGCATTCATCTGGGGTGGTTATATCCTGTATCAACAATATCTCAATATGAAAAAATAATTTCCTGTAACCCGCCTGATTACTATATTTTCAATTTGCTGTATACACCTGTAAAATCTCCACTCTAAATTAATCCGGTAAAACAGGTATTAACTTTGAAGACTAAATCTGAAATATGAAGATAAAAATAATAATACCGGCATTTATTTCCTGGTTAATGTTATTCAACCTGCCCGCTCATGCCTATACTCCGGAGTCTGTTTCCAGACTGCCACAGAGTGTTACTAACATTCTGCAGAGATACAAAATTCCGGTAAGTACCATCAGTGTTTATGTGGTTGATCTGGATACCGGCCAGCCTGTCATCCTGTTGAATGAGAACACCCCGCGTAATCCGGCCTCTGCAATAAAAATACTGACCACCTATGCTGGCCTGGAACTGCTGGGTCCGGCTTATTTGTGGGAAACCCGGTTCTATCTTGATGGGGTATTGAGTAACGGTACCCTGAAAGGAAATCTGATCTTTCAGGGCGGCGGCGATCCGTTTCTTTCCCGGGAAAGTTTCTGGCATATGTTACATACCCTGCAGGTAAGAGGTTTGAAATATATTGAAGGTGATTTCATTATCGACCATAGCCTGTTTGAAACCGAAAATGGTTCAACCGGTGATTTTGATGGCAGGCCCTATCACACCTATAACGTTTTTCCGCACGCAGCACTTTTAAATTTCACTGCACAGGATTTTTTCATTATCCCGCAAAAAAATAGCGTTCTGGTTTATGCCGATCCCCCGGCCGATAATATAATCATCCGTAATAATCTCAAACTGGCCTCCGGCAAATGCTGGGCACCCGGTACCGTAACCAATATGAACGTCAGCCCTCAAGGCAGCCAGGTGATTGTAGAGTTCACCGGAAATTATCCCGCTGCCTGTGGTGAACAGGTGATACAACGGTCAGTCATCCCTCCTGATCAATTTGTCTATGGAGTATTCAAGGCATTATGGGAAGAGATGGGCGGTACTATCAATGGGCACTACCGAAGCGGAGTTGTACCTGCATCCGGTAAACCATTTTATACGGAAACTTCCAGACCATTGACTGACGTGATCTACGGTATCAACAAGTACAGTAATAATGTGATGGCCAGGCAATTATTATTGACCATAGGCCAGATCAAGGTGGGAGCACCCGGTAGCAAGGCCGCAGGTGCACAGGCCATCAAACAATGGCTGCATGATATCGGTATACATGCGCCGGAACTCATACTGGATAATGGTTCAGGCCTGTCACGCCATGAAAGAATTTCCGCAGGTACTATGGGTAAATTACTGGAGCATGCATGGCATGGCCCATTACAACCGGAATTTCTGTCATCACTGCCCATCGCAGGCAGAGATGGCACCATGCGTAAACGCCTGAACGGAAAAATTCCAGTGGGCAACATACGCATCAAGACCGGATTATTGAACGATGTACGCTCTATGGCGGGATATGTCAAAAGTCGCAATAACCGGCACTTTGTAATCGTCATATTGCATAATCACACCGGCATACAAAACACTACTGGCACGTTAATCCAGGATGAGTTGCTCAAGTGGCTTTATGAAAAGTGAAGAGTTGATTAACACTTAATCCCTATTTTCTTTTCCTTTGCCTTTCCCGTTACCGCCGTATTTTTTGGCAAGACCGGGTGGCAGTTTTCTATCATCGTATCTACCCCAATCTCTGTCTATATAACGGCTGTGATACCAGCCATCACGTGCATACCTGTAGTAATAGCCATCACGATAGTAATGATCTTGCAAACCAATCACTAAATAAACACCAAGATGTGAATCATAAACCAGATCATGATCGTGATATTTCGCACGGTAGCCATGCGCCGGGGCATGTGGTGGCGGCCCATAACCTTGATGAGGGTGCGCCGGATAAACCGCGCATCCTGATACAGCAAGCACTGTTCCTGCAATTAAAATACCGCCAAGATAAAATGTAATTTTCCTCATGACTTTATACCTCTCACCAGAGAAATAGTTATCGTATCGTATTAGACAAGGAAAATCACGGCAGTTTTGTTCCACACAGAACAGTTTGGTGAACAGGATCACAATTTGTAAATATTCTGAATTGGAAGATGTTGTTCGAAACAATAACCGGACGCCCTATTCCCGGATGGAATTATTACCGGTTCATTTGTGCACGCCATTCTTCAGCTCGCTTTTCCACCCGGGCAATCACAGCCGGGTGCAGTCGCTCAAGTTCCGCAGGCTTTGGATAACCGAGATCTGAAGACAAATAATACCAAAAATAAGCTTCTTCGTAGTCCTGCGGTACTCCCATCCCTTCGAAATACATTACCCCAAGATTGAATTGTGAATACAAATGATTCTGTACAGCCGCCTTCTGAAACCAGTCATGGGCCCGTGTGTAATCCTGCGCTATACCCTGGCCATCCCGGTACATTATGGCCAGGTTGTATTGGGCCGGAGCAAAATCCAGGTCAGCGGCCTTTTGAAACCAGTCCCTGGCCTGGAGATAATCCTGTGGCACACCCTTTCCTTCATGGTATATAAATCCCAGGTTATATTGGGCCCCGACATGATCCTGCTTGGCGGCCTTCAGAAACCAGTCATGGGCCTGGGTGTAATCCTGCGCGACGCCTCTGCCTGTAAAATACATATTGCCCAGATTATTTTCAGCTCGTGCATAATCCTGTTCGGCGGCCTTCTGAAACCAGTCAAGGGCTTTTATATAATCTGTCGATACACCTATTCCCCCGAAATACATCTCGCCAATTCTGTATTGGGCTTCGACATGCCCTTGCATTGCAGCCTTGAGGAATAAATTACGCGCCTTTTTGAAATCCTGTGGCACCCCTTTCCCCACAAAATAATATGCGCCCATATAATATTGGGCCGGTGCGTAATCCAGTTTCGCAGCCATCTGGAAAAAATTGACGGCCTGAGCAAGATCTTCCGGCACACCCCAGCCGTTGTAATACATACGTCCAAGATATAATTGTGCCTTGGCATTACCCTGTTCTGCCAGTGGCAGAAATTCCTTCAACGCTGTTGCATAGTCACCACGATCAAAGGCAGAAACATCCAGTTCAAAGTCAGTTGGCTTATTATCAGTACATGCAGTGACAACCCACATGAAAATTAAAAGAATACATATAGTGGCACGCATATATTCAGGTTTTCCCCGATTCACCGAGATGTATGAAGATTATTATAATGATGTAATATATTATCGAAGCTGTTTGAGTATAACACTTAAACCAAACAATCAAATTATCTTACTGTCACTGCTATTCATTCTAACTGCTATACTTAATCTGATATTAAATAATGCACCATTACACAACAAAAAAGGAGAAAGGAAATGCCAAACAGTATCTATAGAGTCACCGAGTTGGTGGGAACCAGCACTCAATCCTGGGAAGACGCGGCCAAACAGGCAGTAGAAGCTGCCGCCAAGTCGCTGAATAATCTCCGGGTTGCGGAAGTCACCAAACTTGATATGAAAGTTGAAGATGGAAAGGTCATTGCATACCGCGCCCGGGTATCGTTGTCCTTTAAATACGAAGGACATTAACAATTGTAGCGAGTGGCTGTCCGGTCCAGATGGCAGTGGTAAAACAAGACGGATTCTCCGCGCCTGTAAACTTTACCCCCGGCATTTGCAGAATGGATGACTGAGGGAAAAACCGGCAGCCATTCAGCACAAGACGGCCACAAATGGCCGATTAGAATCTTTTCTTTCTCTGTGCACTTACTGACAATGGCAACTCGATGGAGTTTAGTTTTGTACTACCATCGGAAATTAATACCTGAGTGGGGAGTGTGGCAATTGCCGGAAAAACCTGAACACAAATTTGTTCTTAGGTTTACTCAGTAGTTTCTGCGTAGTCTATTTTCGGTGTTAGCTTTGAGATATATCGGCCATTCACCCCGCCCCTGTTATACTAAAATCTGACCGTTGCATACCTGTACTGAGGATATTGTGAACAATCGCCAAACACTCCTGATTATTGCCGTTATTTGTCCACTGGTGCTACTGACCAGCCCCGGTCACGCCCTGGAACAGATAACGGAGCCAGTATCCGGGACCCAGACCCACCAACTACAGCAGACCCGCCAGCAACTGCAGGAAATCCAGAATTCGATACAGGAGAAGCGCGCCTCAATTGAACTATTGCGCAGACAACTGAAGCAGGAGAAGGGCGATGCTGAGCGCCGTGACCTGGAATGGCAGATTGAACGGGAGGAAACGGACATCAGTAATTTGCGACGTTCTTTTGAGAATATCGCAATAGGGGGTGTTGAACTCAGCGTTTTCGATCCAGATCAACAGGACAAACAGTTCGACTGGCAGCAGGAACTGCAGCAGATCCTCAAGCCGGTCTTCCAGGAATTAAAGGAACTGACCGAAAAACCGCGCCAGATAGAGCGATTAAAAAGCCGGCTGGCGATTCTGGACAATCAACAACGCACCGCCCAGCGCGCCCACGGCAATGTTGTGCGGTTATTGGATGACAGCCTGGACAAGGAGACCCGTCAGCGGCTGGAGAGTGTGCGTCAGACCTGGCTGAAACGGCTCAACGACATCCAGCGCGAAATCGAGATCAACCAGTTACAACTCAATGTCCTTCAGGAAGAAGGCGATACGTTGTTTGTGAAGATCCGCCAGTCGATCAATGAGTTTTTCACCGGGCGCGGGCTCAACCTGGCGCTATCCATTGCGGCATTTTTCCTGACATTGTTCCTCATGAAAGGATTGTACGGTTTGTACAACCGCCTGAATTTGCATGGCCGGACGCGCGCAATCACTTCCACTACGGGCAGACGCATGTTGGCATATGGCTACCAGGCACTGTCCGTGTTCATGTCTATCCTGGTGGCACTGACGGTTTTGTACGTGCTGGGCGATACCGTCCTCCTGGTGCTGGCGGTGATCTTGCTGCTCATCATACTGCTGGGCTTGCGTAATTACCTGCCGCGCTTTATTGACGAAACCAAACTGCTGCTGAACATCGGTGCGGTGCGTGAACGCGAACGGGTGATTTACAACGGCCTGCCCTGGATGGTGCGTTCGCTGGGTATGTATTCGAAGTTATACAACCCGGCACTGGACGGACTGTTGCGGTTACCAATATCGGTGATGCTCGATCTGGTATCACGTCCCTATCGTGATGATGAACCCTGGTTCCCGACCCAAACGGGTGACTGGGTGATGATGTCCGATGGTACCATCGGACAGGTATTGCGCCAAACCCCGGAAATCGTCCAGATCAGGACCCGGGGCACCATACGCACTTACACCACAACCAGCTTTTTGGGCGGTGAGCCGCGCAATCTGTCGGCAGGTTACGGCGTGGCCATCACCTTTGGCATCGACTATCAGCACCAGTCGATCAGCATCACTGAAGTGCCGAAGATACTGCATCAATCCATAGAACAGGCACTGCAACAGTCGGAAATGCGCGAACATGTCGAAAGCATTCTGGTTGAATTCCAGGAAGCCGGTGCTTCATCGCTGAACTATATGATCTACGTGACCATGAAAGGCGAAGCTGCGGATTCATATTATGTATTGAACCGGCTTTTACAAAAAATTTGCGTAGATACCTGCAACGGGCACGGCTGGGTGATTCCGTTTAACCAGCTCACCGTGCATGCCGGCTCCGGTTTCGAGGCCGTTAGCCCTGATGCCTCCGTCAACACAAGCCAGGGTTCGTAAAGCAACCGGTAATTAATAATCGTCTTATTTTCAGGCATACAGGAGAAAGTGGCAGAATAAATTGTCCTCATCCTGCCATTGGCGTTTTATCGTCCATCCGGCCTTTTTAGCCAATTCTTTAAATTCCCCCGGCGAATATTTATAGGAATTTTCCGTCTGTATGGATTCACCACGTTGCAATGCAAACCTGACGCCATTCACAGAAAACTTCTGATCGACCAACGAGATCAGGTGCATCTCGATACGCCCCTCCTGAATATTGTAGTAGGCATAATGTTCAAAATGATCCACATCGAAAGTCCCGCCAAGTTCACGGTTAATGCGCAGAAGCAGGTTTTTATTGAACCTTGCCGTTACCCCGGCTGCGTCATTATAGGCACGGTATAAAACGGCTGGTGATTTTTTCGTATCCACGCCAACCAGCAACCACGCACTCTTTCCGAGTGATTTACGGAATTTTCCCAGCAATGCGATTGCCTGGATCAGTGAAAAATTACCTATGGTGGAACCGGGGAAAAATCCCATCCGCGTGATGCTGTTATCGTTGTCTGGCAATACGATCGGGTTCGTGAAATCCGCCTCAACCGGTGTGACTTCAATATCATTGAACTCATCCCCCAATTGACAAGTCGCCTTGCGCAGGTAATCACCGGCAATATCAATCGGCATGTAATGCCTGACCCCATTCAGGTGTTCCAGCAACAACCTGATTTTCACCAGTGAACCGGCGCCGAATTCGATCACATCCAGCCCGCCGCTGAATTCCTGCGCCAGTTCCCGACTGATCACAGGCAACATGCGCAGTTCCGTGTGATAGGGATAATATTCCTCCAACTCGCAAATCTCGTCGAATAATTTTGAGCCGGCATCATCATAAAAATATTTTGACGGCAGCGTTTTCTGTTTCCTGCCCAATCCCTGCAATACGTCACTGAAAAAGGAATCTTCTGAAGACTCGACCACCCTGAACTTTTTGAGCATGGATGTATGCATTTCAATCGGATGCGAGACGGATACCTGAAAACTGCCAGTCACTGTGTGGATAGAAAAAATTGCGGTATGTCGATCGGATATGTCCCGGTGGGGTCGCACAGGAACCGCCTCGCAACACATATTGCCCGGCCATAAATTTGCTATTGTATTCACCCAGTGCACCACGGGCCGGTTGATAACCGGGATAGGCACCATAGGCACTGCTGGTCCATTCCCACACGTCACCGAACAGCTGTGTAGCCCCTGAATGATTTGATGCTTGCGGATGCAACACATTCAAATTCAGCAAGTTCCCCTCAATTGGCTGATCTCTTGCCACCACTTCCCATTCAAATTCCGTGGGCAAGCGTTTACCTGCCCAGGTGGCATAGGCACAGGCCTCGAAATAATTGACATGGCAGACCGGGGCATTGGGTTGCAGGGTTTGCAGTCCCGCCAATGTGTATTCAGACCATTCTCCCTTCTGCCCTTGCCAATAAACCGGACAAAACTGGCCTTGTTCCTTAATCCGGGCCCAGCCATCAGACAACCACAACAACGGGTCTTCATACCCGCCATCGGCAATGAATTCTGCATATTCGCCGTTAGTCACCGGCCGAGAGGCCAGTTTGAACGGCGCAACATAGACTGAATGGCGTGGTGTTTCATTATCAAAACAGAAATCACCCTCCGCATCAGCTCCGCACTCATATAGCCCCCCATCAATAGAAATATATTTCAAAGATTGCACAGGACCATCCGTATATTGACACTGTATCAGGGCGGGAAACAGGGGATTGAGGGAAAAAGCGTGCTTGATATCGGTGAACATCAATTCCTGGTGCTGCTGTTCATGATTGATCCCCAGCGTAATGATTGCGCGCTCTTCAGCACTGATCTCGCCTGCAAGGTATTTATGCATGGCCTCATCAATGTAAAGACGATAATCAAGGATTTCCTGTACTGCGGGCCGTGACAACACGCCACGAGACGGGCGTTTAAACTGCTCGCCCACACTGTTGTAATAGGAATTGAACAACACATTGAAATGTTCACGGAACGGTTGATAACCTTTCACGTTCTTCAGGATAAAGGTCTCGAAAAACCACGTCGTATGCGCGAGGTGCCATTTCACCGGGCTGGCATCCGGCATGGACTGCAACTGCATGTCCTCAGCAGTCATCAGGCTGGCAATTTCCTCTGATAACTTCCGTGTGGATTTGTATTTATCAAGCAGCATAACTGGTGTTATTTTTGATTATTACCAGTATAGACGCAAATCAGAGGCTGGATGTTACAACGGGGTTAATAATTTCAACAAAAAATGAACATTGAGATGTGATTCTGTTCAGTCAAATGACGATATACACAGGAACAGAATCAATCCTGAAAATCCTGATGTTATTTGCTTAGGTTTGCCTGGCATTGCTTATTTGGTTGTCACCCATCCGACAGGGTCTTACAACCAACTTATATCCCTTACGAAATAATTTTATGTTCGGATCTCTACCCATCCGACAGGGTCTTACAACTTTCACCAGATACGGCTATTCGCTGGCAACGTTCGGATCACTACCCATCCGACAGGGTCTTACAACAGTGAGCGATGTGGTGGAATGGTCGATTGAGTTCGGATCACTACCCATCCGACAGGGTCTTACAACCAACCGCCCACCGGTTCCGGTCTACACATAAAGGTAATCCTGCCACCAGTATCGGCCAGCCTACTTTATAAAGTCTCTGCTGGTTGCGCAGTGATTCCCTGGCTGCATATTCGCGTTGTTTCTGTGCCTCAAGAGCAACTGCCGCATCATCGGTAGCCGGTCTGGTGGTCGTCGGGCCTGCACAACCATAAAATACAGTAAGAACAAAGAGTGCCGATAATATCAGGTATGATTTTCTGAATTCCATAGTTCCCCCTTCCCTTCTAATCATGGTTGGTTCTGCTTTTTTAATTTTTTAATTAAAGCATAAATATTCCGGATCGTCAGTCTTCCCCGATATTAATTTAAAAATAATTATTCGGGTATAACTGCCCACTGCGATTCACCCATTAAATAACTTTTTGAAAAGTGAGAATAAAGATGCAAATTAAGGCGGTTCAGGGCAGTCAGTAATAAACATCAATGTTGCGTTAATTATACTGGTATCTGTTGCTACAGCAGGGTGTTATTTTAACTCCTGCAATTCAGGAACGGTATCCAGCAGGTGATACATGCTTCCCCTGATTTTTTCACAGACACCGTGGAGTTTTCCCTGATCTATTTCAATATTTCTGACTTTGCGATTCGGGTTGCGTTGCAGATAAAAACCCAGGTTGGTTTTCAATTCATATAATGTCCTTTCTATCTGGCTTTCTACAGCCGATTCAAAAAAGAATAATTTATTATTTATTGTTGCCCATGGGGCATGAAAATCAACATGATAATGTCCATTGGCATTGCCAAAACAATCAAACCTCAATACCTCTTCTCCATAAATAAACAATGACATCCCCGGCCCTTTCCACTTCGGCATTGCCTTCCAGAATACATCTACATGGACATCAGGCTGGACTTCATATCTGACCACATGATTTCTTCCAGGAAATTTCTTGTTAATGTGGCCGAGCTTGTAGCGATACAACGTTGACGGAACAACGCAATCACGCAGCAAAGCGATTAACTTTATAATGCTGTCTGTATATTTCTTCATTTCACCGGTTCTTGTTACGCTTTTCTTTTGGCCCTGAACTGCTGATACACCGCAAAGGTGAGTGTCAATATGGTGACCGGGATAACAAAGAATATAATGACGGTATTGAAAAGGCCGAGACTGTCATGGTGCGTGGCGGAAAGGATTAAATAGCTGACGTAGATCACGTAATAGGCCATCAGCATGAAGCCTTCAGTGCGTGTGATCAGGAACCCGCTGAAGAATACCGGCAGGCAGATAAATGCAACGGCGAGCATAACCGGGATATCAAAACCAAGTGCCACCGGTGAAACTCCAATACCCGAGGGACTGACCGTTGCACTGAGCCCGAGCACGGCGAGAATATTGAATATATTACTGCCGATAATATTGCCGACAGCAATATCACGTTCACCACGCAAACTGGCAATGGCCGAGGTGGCCACTTCAGGCAGTGATGTTCCCGCAGCCACAATTGTGAGACTGATGATTAATTCGCTCAAGCCAAGGAATTGCGCTATCTCGATGGCGCCTTTGACCAGCCAGTTGGAACCAAGCACCAGTAATGCGAGACCAGCGAATATCAGAAGCAGATCCAGCGCAATCTGGAATTTGTTTTTTGCCGGTTGTCCGTATTCAAGTTCAAATTCTTTCAGGTTCTGTCTGGATTCCTTGCGTCCCTGATAGATGACAAAGATGGTGTAGATGATCACGCCGGAAAACAGAATGATCCCGTCCAGGCGACCAACCCTGCCGTCCAGTGCCAGCAGTAACATAACTATTGAGGCGCCGATCATGACCGGGACATCCAGGCGTAATAACTGCAGGGAAACTATTAATGGGGTGATCATGGCCGAAAGACCGAGGATGAATAATATGTTGAAGATATTGCTGCCTACCACATTGCCGAGGGCAATGTCGGAGCCTGCACCCCCTGAAAACGCGGCCATGACACTGACGGCCATTTCCGGTGAACTGGTACCGAAGGCAACCACGGTCAAGCCAACAACCAGGGGTGTAATACCGGCGGTGACGGCGATTCTGGATGCGCCGCGCACGAGAATTTCCGCACCACCGGTTAATAAGATCAAGCCGATAATAAATAATATGATTGAGGTTGTGTTAATGGGAAACTCCTTAATGAATGAATTAACGATAATCCGTGCCGGGAATATGGTCCCTTGCTTTTATGGCATCCAGCATGCCGGGAATTTCCAGGAAAGGTAAAATGAACAACAAGACCAGAGTGGGAACTATATCGTAGTAATTAAGATATTTCTTGCCCAAACGATACAGGCTTGAAAATTCAGTTATCAGTGACCTGGCCAATAACACCGGTATTTTTGACACAGCAGACTGACCATCTATCATCATGGCGGCATATCCCCTGTTTCTGTGCAGATCCAGAACAAATCGCCAGCCTTCAAACGCATGTATCATTTCGGCTGACCGTTCGAAATAGAGATGATGACCATTTTTCTGCATCAGGTTTTTTCTCATCCAGCTGGAAAGAAAAGGTGTAATGGTCTCAGGGTACGGGAATTGTTCCAGTACTTCCCGGCGGTAAAGCGCCCCGTTATTCGATATATGACAGGTCAATCCGGAATATCCCAGGTCATTGAAACCACGATGCAGAAGACTCAGGCACCGCTCGAGAAAAGTGTTATCGCCGTATGACGTTCGTCCGCTGACAACGGAAATTTCCGGATTGTTATTCATGGTATTAACCAGTTTACGCAACCAGCCGGGATCGGGAATACAGTCCGCTTCCATCAAGGCAACCAGTTTCCCGGATGTGCGGGAAACTGCATGGTTGATATGTACGGATGATCGATTGGAGTTGAAAAAAATCATCTTCAGGTCAGGGACGATGCCGGATAAATCTGATGGTACTTTATCCCGCATGGTTTCATTTTCAACCAGCAGTACCTCGAATGGCTGCCCAATGTCCTGTAATGCCAAAGCCTGCAGAATATTACGTTCATCCGTCCATGATCTTTCCGCTGAATTCCCGTAATCGGAAACTATAATTACGCTGAGATCACATGATTTTTCTTCAGTAATTTTGTTATGCATAATTATGCTGCGTCATCAATTCAGGATTTTCTTGTCCAGCAACAGGTTCAGTGTGTAACGAATTCCAAATCCGGTAGTGTTTGTCGGGATGTGAGCAAGACCACCCTTGCGGGTACTGCTGGAAAGATCGATATGTATCCACTTTACGTTATTCTTGACGAACCGCATCAGGAATCGTGAGGCAAGGATGTGATCCACACCGCTTTCACGTGAACATTGTTTGATATCTGCGATGTCACTCTCCAGCATCTTGTCGTAATCTTCATCCAGCGGAAACGACCACACACGTTCACCACTGTCACGTCCTGCGTCAATCAGTGTGGGCAACAGTTCTTCCCTGTTGGTGAAAATACCGCTGTAGGCCGTGCCGAGGCAATACACGCAGGCACCGGTGAGAGTAGCGTAATCAATCATAAGTTTTGGTCTTTCTTTCGAGGCCATTGCCAGTGTATCGGCCAGCACCATGCGGCCTTCCGCATCAGTGTGCACAACTTCAATGGTGGTACCATCACTTGCCGTTACTACATCATTGGGTTTGTATGACTTCGGCCCGATATGATTCATCGCCAACGCCATCCAGCATTCCACCGGGAAATTGACCTTTAATTTTGTCAGTGCGAGCAATGTTCCCATGGCAACTGCACTGCCCTGCATGTCTTCATGCATGCCGAACATGGAATTGGCCGGTTTCAGGTTGGTGCCGCCGGTGTCATAACAGATGCCTTTGCCAACAAGTACAAGTTTGTCCTTACGGATGATTTTTGCATTTGGGGTATAAATTAAACGTGCAATACCTGCATCTTCCGTGGGACTGCCTTGCGCTACTGCCAGAAACGCACCGGCCTTTTTCTTTTGTAATGCCTTGATGTCATGGAATTCAAGTTTCCATTTATTTTCTTTCGCCAGTTGCCTGATACGCTCAAGGTAATCAGCGGGTGTGAGCATATTAGGCGGCAACATGCTGAGACAGCGTGCCAGGGCATTCCCTTCTGCTTCTGCAAAGGTACGCTTGTAACCATGTACTGCATTAATACCATACAGATATATCTTTTGTAATTTAGCCCTGGTTCTCTCTTTCTCCTTGAATTTCGGCATATCGGCGTCAGCTGCCAGAACCGCTGCAAGTAATGCTTCTGCCATTCGCTCTGCAGTTTTTGTATTGAACCCGTGGACGATAATACCCAGTTCTTTGGCACGATAATCATGATGGACAGCCACCAGTTTTCTGGCGAGGGTCAAAAGATTAAATGTGCTGATATCAGATTTGATGCAGGTCGATGATACGTGGCTGCCTGCCTTGTTTGGCAAATCGAATTTAACGGGTGATTTGTCCGCTGTCTTGTTGTCCAGCCGCTTGCGGCGTGCCTGCAGGATATCGCCATAGGGAACCTGTTGTATCACAGCGGTTTTGAGCGGAAACGGCAGAAGCATAATCCAGTTGGTGATTTTATCAACATGCTGTTTGTCCGGCATGTTTGCCTGCTGCTGCAGTTTGATGTTCATTGGCGGCTTATTCCCTGATTTTGATTATTGTGTGTTTGCTATTGTAAATGATCCGGGTATAAAACCGCGAATACCCGGGTCTGGAATCACTAACAGACATTCAGGGAATATACTTTAATAGAAACATTAAGGATTCCACCGCCCTTTACACTGCTATATAGTAAAGACAAGCTCTCAAGTCTGGCCCAGATCATGACAGAACAAGAAAAAGACATTGATCCACAGGAAACCCAGGAATGGCTGGAAGCACTGGAATCCATCCTGGAACGCGAAGGTGTTGAGCGCGCCCATTTTATTCTTGAACATTTAATTGCCAAGGCCAGGAAATCCGGGGCCTATCTGCCCTATTCGGCCACCACGGCCTATCTCAATACTATCCCTCCTGCCAAGGAAGAACGTTCTCCCGGTGATCCCGGCATAGAATGGCGTATCCGTTCGCTGGTGCGCTGGAATGCCATGGCAATGGTCATCAAGGCCAACCGGAAAAGCAGTGAACTGGGCGGGCACATCGCGAGTTTTGGTTCATCCGCCACCTTATATGATGTCGGGTTCAATCATTTCTTCCGCGCACCAACTGAAAAACACGGCGGCGACCTGGTATTTATCCAGGGCCACTCCGCGCCCGGTATCTATGCCCGTGCTTACCTCACCGGCCGCATCACGGAAGAACAAATGAATAATTTCCGCCAGGAGGTAGATGGCAAAGGCCTGTCTTCCTATCCGCATCCATGGCTGATGCCGGATTACTGGCAATTCCCCACCGTATCCATGGGACTTGGGCCATTGATGGCGATTTATCAGGCGCGGTTCATGCGATATCTGGAAAACCGCGAACTGCAACCACACAGCGACCGCAAAGTCTGGGCCTTCATGGGCGACGGCGAGATGGATGAACCCGAATCCATGGGCGCCATTGATCTGGCGGCACGCGAAGGACTGGACAACCTGATCTTTGTGATTAACTGCAACCTGCAGCGCCTGGACGGACCGGTACGCGGCAACAGCAAGATTATCCAGGAACTTGAGGGCGCTTTCCGCGGCGCCGGCTGGAATGTGATCAAGGTCATCTGGGGTTCGTACTGGGACCCGTTGATAGCACGCGATAACAGCGGCCTGCTTTACAAGCGCATGGAAGAATGTGTGGATGGCGAATACCAGGCGTTCAAGGCGAATGATGGTGCCTATGTGCGTGAAAATTTCTTTGGCAAATATCCCGAACTCAAGGCCATGGTCGCAAATTTGTCTGATGAAGACATCTGGCGCCTGAACCGCGGCGGACATGATCCACACAAGGTGTATGCCGCTTATGCTGCCGCAGTAAAACATAAAGGCCAGCCGACCGTTATCCTGGCAAAAACTGTCAAGGGTTATGGTATGGGTGAAGCGGGTGAAGGGCAGAACATCACACATCAGCAAAAGAAGATGGGTGAAGAGGCCCTCAAGAAATTCAGGGACCGCTTCAATATCCCGATCTCGGACAAGGACATTGCCGAGGCGCCATTATACCGTCCACCGGAAGACAGCCCGGAAATAAAGTACATGATCCAACAGCGCAAAAAACTGGGTGGTTTTTTCTTTGGCAATAAAAGAGAGCCAAAACCGCTCAAGATCCCATCGATTGATATTCACCAGAAACTGCTGGAAGGCACCGGTGATCGAGAGATTTCCACCACCATGGCGTTCATAAGGATATTGAATGCATTATTAAAAGACAAAAACATCGGGCCGCGTATCGTACCCATCGTGCCGGATGAGGCACGCACCTTCGGCATGGAAGGCATGTTCCGGCAACTTGGAATTTATTCTTCTGTGGGCCAGCTCTACAAACCCGTGGATCAGGACCAGGTCAGTTATTACCGCGAAGATATCAAGGGCCAGATCCTGGAAGAAGGCATTAATGAAGCGGGGGCCTATTCGTCATGGATCGCTGCCGCAACTTCTTATCGCAATAACGGTATGTACATGATTCCGTTCTACATCTATTACTCCATGTTCGGTTTTCAACGTATTGGTGATCTGGCCTGGGCCTCGGGTGATATGCGTTCGCGCGGATTTTTACTCGGCGGCACGGCCGGCAGGACCACGCTGGCCGGCGAAGGTTTGCAACATCAGGATGGCCACAGCCATCTCCAGGCCTCCATGATCCCCAACTGTGTGGCCTATGATCCGGCATTTGCCTATGAATTGGCCGTGATTATCCAGGACGGAATGAAACGGATGTATGAACAGAACCAGGATGTTTTCTATTACATCACGGTGATGAATGAAAATTATATACACCCACCCATGCCGGAGAATGCAGAGCAAGGCATCCTGCGAGGCATGTATAAATTCAAGGGTGCAGACAAACACAGGAAATTGCATGTGCAACTGCTTGGCTCCGGCACGATACTGCGCGAGGTCATTGCTGCAGGCGAGTTGCTGGAACAGGATTTTGATGTGTCTTCCAATATCTGGAGCGTCACCAGTTTCAATGAACTGCGCCGCAAGGGACTGGATGTGCAACGCTGGAACATGTTGCATCCTGACCAGACGCCACGGATGAGTTATGTGGCTGAAAACCTCAAGGACGCAAAGAGCCCGACAATAGCTGCAACGGATTATATGAAAATACATGCGGACCAGATCCGCGAATTTGTGCCGGGCCGTTATGCCGTGCTCGGGACTGATGGATTTGGCCGCAGTGATACTCGCAAGCAGTTACGCAAGTTCTTCGAAGTCAACCGATACTATGTTGTTGTTGCTGCGTTAAAAGCCCTGGCTGATGAAGGCGCTGTCCCTGCAAAAACTGTGACTGCTGCAATCAGGAAATATGGCATCGATCCGGAAAAACCGAATCCGGTGACAGTGTAAAAAACCGTGACTGGTAATTGGTGAATAGTGATTGGTAACGAATTGACAAATCACGAATCACGAATCAATAGAAACAGGATAAATTTAAGTTGTCAACCGAGAGAACAATAACACTCCCTGACATCGGTGATTTCAAAAGCGTCGATGTAATCGAGGTTGCGGTCAAGCCTGGTGATCGTGTCAATAAGGAAGACACGCTCATCACGCTTGAAAGCGAAAAGGCCACCATGGATATCCCTTCGCCTGCGGCCGGTGTGGTGAAAAAATTGCTGGTCAATATGGGTGACAAGATTTCACAAGGGGCACCTGTACTGATACTGGAAGAAGAATCGGGCAGTTCAAGCAGTAAAAAAGCTGAAACCAGTACAGCCGGGAAAAAACATGTGCCCGCGGCGGATGAAACTCATGCAAGTGAAATTACCCGGACTCAAACTATACCCAGACCGGCACCGGCAGCGCCCTCAGGTGCCCAGATGGCCGGGGCCAGTCTTTCTGCCAAAGCACATGCCAGTCCTTCCGTACGCCGTTTTGCCCGGGAACTGGGTGTTGATCCCGGCCTGGTTTACGGCAGCGGACCCAAAGGCCGGATACTCAAGGAAAATGTCAAGGCCTTCGTCAAAAGCATGTTGTCGGGCAACAAACTCAGTAGCAAAGGTGCATTTGCTTTGCCCGAGGTGGAGCCGGTTGATTTTTCCAAATTCGGGGAAGTCGAATCAAAACCTCTCAGCCGTTTGAAACGGCTTGGTGGACAGAGCCTGCACCGGAGCTGGATTACCATACCGCACGTGACCCAGTTTGGTGAGGCCGATATTACCGACCTTGAAGAATTCCGCAAATCAAAACTTGAAGCAGCGAAGAAAAAAGGTGTCAAACTCACACTGATAGCCTTTCTGATTAAGGCGGTTGTAGATGTCTTGCAACAATATCCTGAATTCAATTCTTCACTGAGCCCGGATGGTGAAAACATTATCCTGAAAAAATATTTTCATATCGGAATAGCGGTGAACACAGACAACGGACTGGTGGTGCCGGTGATCAGGGATGCTGATCAGAAAGGCTTGTTTGAAATCGCTTCGGAATTATCCCTTCTGTCCGTCAAGGCCAGGAAAGGGAAACTTACTCCCGGCGAGATGCAGGGTGGTTGTTTTACCATCTCCAGCCTCGGCAATATGGGCGGCACCAATTTCACGCCGATAGTGAATGCACCGGAAGTTGCGATACTTGGAGTATCACGATCAATCATGAAACCTGTGTATCAGGACGGCGAATTTGTACCGCGCCTGATACTTCCTTACGCGCTTTCCTATGATCATCGTGTTATTGATGGTGTGGCCGGCGCGCATTTTACGCATTTTCTGAGTACGGTGCTCTCTGATATCAGGCATATATTGCTATGAGGCGAATTTCGTGAAGCGTAACGAAATGGTGATAAAGGTCCCTGACATCGGTGATTTCAGGGACGTGGCGGTCATTGAGATCGCGGTCACGACCGGCACCCGCGTCAACAAGGAAGATACCCTGATCACGCTCGAGAGTGACAAGGCCACGCTGGACATTCCTTCGCCTGCGTCAGGAATGGTTAAAGAAATCAAGGTCAAGGTAGGTGACAAGGTTTCTGAAGGTTCATTAATCCTGACACTTGAAGCAGCAACGGTGCAGGAAATGCATCCATCTTCTGCTTCCCCTCCCTTGACGGGAGGGGATAAAGGGGAGGGTGAAATTACACCCCCTCCCTCACCCTCCCCCCTCAAGGGGGAGGGAAAACTTGGCGCCGCAGCTGACCTCCATGCCGAAGTCGTGGTGCTGGGCTCCGGGCCCGGCGGTTACACTGCTGCCTTCCGTTCTGCGGATTTAGGAAAGAAAACTGTATTGATAGAACGTTATTCAACTCTTGGCGGCGTCTGTCTGAATGTCGGATGTATCCCGTCCAAGGCCCTGCTGCATATTGCAAAAGTGATTAGCGAGATCGAGGAACTGAAAAAACTGGGTATTGATCTGGGCAACAGCAACGCCAATAAAAAACCAGTGCATGACTTTGCTGCGAATATAGTCAACAAACTCACCAGCGGTCTCAAACAAATGGCGAAACAGCGCAAGGTACAGGTTGTTCAGGGTAACGGACGTTTCACTTCACCAAACACCATTGAAGTGAAAGAGGGTGATACGGCAAAAACCATCTCGTTCGATAATGCGATTATTGCCGCCGGCTCACAACCCGCCATGATTCCTGGTTTGCCGGACGATCCGCGCATACTCGATTCAACCAGTGCGCTGCTACTTGATGAAATACCAAAACGTATGCTGGTTATCGGTGGGGGCATCATCGGACTTGAAATGGCCACGGTGTATGATGCGCTCGGTTCAAAAATCACAATTGTAGAAATGCTGGATGCATTGATTGCAGGTTGTGACAAGGACATTGTCCGCCCCTTGCAGAAACGTATTTCAAAACGTTATGAAAATATTTATCTCAAGACCTCGGTTACGAAAGTCGAGACTGCCAAAGAAGGACTGGTTGTCTCGTTCTCCGGCAAGGATGCTCCGGAAACTGATACCTTTGATGCGATACTCGTTGCTGTAGGACGTAAACCGAATGGCAAGAATATTGGTGCGGAAGCCGCCGGTGTGCAGGTGGATGATAGCGGAGTCATTCCGGTTGATGATCAGCAGCGCACCAATATGCCGCATATCTTCGCCATCGGTGATATCGTGGGACAACCGATGCTGGCACATAAAGCATCACATGAAGGCAAGGTCGCTGCTGAAGTGATCGCAGGACACAAAACGGCTTTTCTCAATCGCGTAATACCTTCAGTTGCATACACCGATCCGGAAATTGCCTGGGTGGGCTTGAATGAAACGGAGGCCAAAGCCAAAAGTATTGATTATGGCAAGGGGGTCTTTCCCTGGGCAGCCAGCGGCCGTTCATTATCACTGGGCCGGGATGAAGGCATGACCAAGCTACTGTTTGATATTTCGAATAAACGCATCATCGGTGCATCCATTGTTGGCCCCAATGCTGGCGATCTGATTGCTGAATGTACTCTGGCGATTGAAATGGGTGCAGATGCGCAGGACATTGGTCTGACCATACATCCACACCCGACATTGTCCGAGACCATCGGCATGGCCGCCGAGGCATTTGAAGGAACGATTACAGACCTTTATATTCCTAAGAAAAATTGATGGAAATAGTATGCTGAATTCCCATGTCTTTACCTATCAAAGCCCATTTCTCCATCAACGTTATCGAGAATTCGGATAATCAGCTCCTGTTATTAAAGCGCAGTGCGGCGGCAGAACTCGGCCCCGGTCTGTGGGGTTTCCCTGCAGGACACATCAATGAACACGAAACACCTGAGCAATGCGCCCTGCGTGAACTCTCCGAGGAAATTGGCACTGATTACAAAATCGAACTCCTGCAGCAGTTGGAGCCAATCAGAGACACATTTTATGGTGGTATCTATCACATCTATCTGTTTCACTATCGCTGGAATGGAGGCAACATCTTATTGAATCACGAACACACGGATTACGCCTGGGTCAGTGCCGGAGATTATAAAGATTTCGATGTCATGGATGGAATGGATGAAGACATTGCATACCTTGATATCTGGCCGAAAAAATATCTTGATCCGGACAAACTTCCTGCACAATTACAAAAAGAAACCTCCTCCCCCTTGAAGGGGGAGGATTGAGGTGGGGGTGAAATCTCAGGAATTCTTGAAACCCACCCCCATCCCAACCTTCCCCCTGCCAGGGGGAAGGTGAGATAGTTATCCTATGCATCACTATATGAGTATATAAAAAATCTGGAACTTCTGAATGCCGGTCAAACTTCATTACATCCTGCATGGCGAAGGATCGCCCATCCTGATCCTGCATGGGTTGTTTGGTTCTTTGCGGAACTGGCATTCAATCGCGAAGATACTCGCAGAAGAGTATCAGGTAATCACACCGGATCTGCGTAATCATGGCCAGTCTGAACACGCTGATAGCATGACTTATACAGAGATGGCGGAAGATGTCCTGTATTTAATCAAAGAACTATCGTTTGAGAATATATCCCTCATTGGTCACAGCATGGGTGGCAAGGTGGCCATGGTCAATGCTCTGTTGCATCCTTCATTGATTGAAAAACTGATCGTGCTGGATATTGCACCAGTCAGTTATGTACATCGCTACGGTAAATTATTCCAGGCCATGCAGGACCTGCCGTTGGATCAGGTCAAAAACAGAATTGAGGCAGGAACAATCCTGAACAACCGGATCAATGATACTTTTCTCAGCCAGTTTCTGTTGCAAAACCTGAACAGGGATGAAAATGGATTTCAATGGCGCCTCAACCTGCCGGCCATACTGAACAATATTGAATTTATCAGCGGCTTTCCCGACATCGGAACGGATATTAAATATGACAAACCCGCCCTGTTTCTCGGCGGCAAAAACTCGCATTTCATCCAGGCGGATTATCACCGGACCATTCGAGGGTATTTCCCCAGGGCCGAGATCGAGTTAATCGAAAATGCCGGACATATGCTGCATATTGAGCAACCGGAGGTTGTGGTGGACAGGATAAGGCGATTCATTAATAGTTAGTTAAATTGACATTTAGTAGCAGTATCTACTTCTAATAAAATTAGTTTCGCCTCCCCCGGCAAGTGACTTCTTTTCAAAAAGAAGTCACCAAGAAAACCTTCTCCGGATGCCTTGGCCTGCGGCTTCTCCCGGTGTTCGTTGTGGTAACGCGCCGCTTATATTCGCTTCCTGCTCAGATAAGCTAAAAATGACTTACTGTCATTTTTGCGCTACCACTTCCTCACACCTCGACAAGGCATACGGAGGGGAAAACACACTGTTCCACTTCACGTAAACGTCCTCCCCGGTTACAATTGTCCACCTTTTTTCATCCATATGAGAATTCACCGATGTCCAGGAACAAGATCAAGAAAGTGGTACTGGCCTATTCCGGCGGACTGGATACCTCGGTCATCCTGGTCTGGCTGAAAGA
>MGYU01000113.1 GCA_001801885.1 Gammaproteobacteria bacterium RIFCSPLOWO2_12_47_11 | reverse complement strand
GCCGTTTGACGTTTCGTCCAGCCCATGTGGCAAAGGCCTTATCCGCAGCCAGTTTTTCCGGGAAGCTTGTATCCTGATCGGCGGTCTTGTCGAAATCCGGTGAGGTAAAATACGCACTCAGCCGATCGATCTCATTCTGATCCAGCAGCAACGACGGGGTATCTTTTATCTTCTCCCATTCTTCTTCCACCAGGTGTGCAAATTTTTCCGGGCCCAGTGCATAGACGAGGATCTTGATCCGGGCCTTGAACATGTTGTCCCGCCGTCCATAACGGTTATAGACCCGCAGAACCGCCTCCATATACGAGAGCAAATGTTGCTTTTCCAGATATTCGCGAATAAAAGCACCGATATAAGGTGTACGGCCCTGGCCCCCACCCACCAGCACCCTGAATCCTGTTTCACCTTGATCGTTTTTCACCAGATACAGACCGATGTCATGCACCTGTACTGCCGCACGATCATGACTGGCGCCAATAACAGCTATTTTGAATTTACGCGGCAGATAGGAAAATTCCGGATGGAAAGTCGACCATTGCCGCAGAATTTCACAATAGGGCCTGGGATCTTCGAGTTCATCTTCCGCAATACCGGCAAAATGATCCGAAGAGATATTACGAATGCAATTACCGCTGGTCTGTATCGCATGCATCTCGACGCTCGCGAGGTCCGCCAGTATATCCGGTGCGGTCTCCAGTTTCGGCCAGTTGTACTGGATGTTCTGGCGTGTACTGAAATGCCCGTAACCCTTGTCGTATTTGCGGGCGATATGCGCCAGCATGCGCATTTGTTGCGTTGACAGCAAACCATAGGGGATGGCCACACGCAACATCGGCGCATGGCGTTGTATGTAGAGACCATTCATCAGCCGCAGCGGACGGAACTCATCCTCGGTCAATTCCCCGGCCAGAAAACGCCGGGTCTGATCGCGGAACTGCGCAACCCGCTCGTCGACTATCGTCTGATCATAATTATCGTATTTGTACATGTTTAACTCACTGAATTACCTGTCTCTATCTCTTATAGAATAATGTAACAAGTAAACATAACAATCCAATCTTATGCGGAAAAGAAATTAATTATACTATGGTTATTCGTTATTGTTATTAAAACGTACTGTTTTACCCTTCATCTTCCTTCGGATGGAACTCCGTGATCAATTCCTGCTGTTTCCGGCCCGGCACCGGATCATAATGACTGAACTCAATGGAAAACGAACCAATCCCGCCGGTAATCGATTTAAGCTGTGACTGGTAACTGCTGATTTCTCCCAGTGGCACCTGCCCCCGGATATTGGTCATCCCGCCGGAGAGGGCAACCGTATCGGTTATCCGGCCACGCCTGACTGACAAGTCTGCCGTAATATCACCCAGGTTCTGGTTTGGTGTCACGATGCTGATATTCACTACGGGTTCCAGTACGACCGGACGGGCCTTTTTGACTGCCTCTATAAATGACTTTTTACCGGCGGAGACAAAGGCCACTTCTTTTGAGTCCACAGTATGATATTTTCCGTCGTAGACGGTGACCCGGATATCCTGCAGCGGATAACCGGCTATCACTCCTTGTTCCACTGCCTGACCCACCCCTTTCTCAATCGCCGGTAAATACTGGCGCGGAATCACACCACCCACCACATCATCGACAAATTCAAAACCTGCACCACGTGGCAACGGTTCAATGCGGAGATAAACCTCACCGAACTGACCGGCCCCACCGGTCTGTTTCTTGTGCCGGTGATGTCCTTCAGCATTTGTTGTAATAGTTTCCCGGTAGGCGATACTGGGCGGGTGAGTTTCTACCTCAACATTGTAAGTGTCTTTTAATTTCTCCAGTATCATGCGCAGGTGCAATTCGCCCAGGCCCCGGATCACTGTCTCATTCAGACTGGCATGATGTTCCACCATAAAACTCGGGTCTTCTGCCTGTAGCTTGTGCAGGGCATCCGAGATCTTCTGTTCATCGCCCCGGCTCTTCACTTCGATCGCCAGACCGCACATCGGCGATGGAAATTTCATCGAGCGCAAGTGGATATGATCCTCTTCGTGTGAATCGTGGATCACTGCATCAAAGTGGATCTCCTCCACCTTGGCCACGGCACAGATATCCCCCGGTATAGCGCTCTCTATTTCGATATGTTGTTTCCCCTGAAGTTTGAGCAGATGTCCTACCTTGAAGGGTTTGCGGGCATCACCGATAAACAATTGACTGTCCCGCGCTATCCTGCCCTGATGTATCCGGAATACCCCCAGTTTACCCGCATAGGGATCAATACTGACTTTGAACACATGGGCCAGTGCATGCCTTTCAGGGTCCGGGGAGATCTCGAAGGGTTTGGCGTCTTTTCCTTCGCCCTGCAAAAACTGCGGTGGGTTTCCCTCCATGGGATTGGGCATCAACCGGGCAAACAACTCCAGTAACTCGGGAACACCGGCACCTGTTGTTGCTGAGACAAAACAGATCGGGACCAGATGATCTTCACGCAGGGCCTGTTCGAATGGATCATGTAACTGCTCCGGTGTTATTTCCTCTCCCTGTTCCAGATAGATCTGCATCAGATCTTCATCCAGTTCGACCACCTGATCGATGATTTGGGTGTGTGCCTCTTCTACTGATGAAAAATCAGTCTTCACCCCCTGGACCTGTGGCTGAAAAAAACAATCAACCACCTGGTTGCCCCGGTTTGCCGGCAAATTCACTGGTAAGCATTCACTACCAAACGTTTCTTTAATGTTATTAAGAAGTGCCGGCAGATCGGCATCCGGATGGTCGATCTTGTTAATAATGATCAACCGATCCATGTGCCGTTCCTTGGCTACCTGCATCATCTTGTGCGTAGTCATCTCTATCCCGCCCTGGGCATTGATCACAACAGCACAGGTCTCCACCGCAGGCAAAACCGCCATGGCCCTGCCGATAAAATCCGGATACCCCGGAGTATCAATCAGGTTGATATGACCACCGTGATAATCCATGCTGACGACGGCAGCATCCAGTGAATGTTGATGGTTTTTTTCCTGAGGATCGAAATCACACACAGCCGTTCCCTTCTCGACCGACCCCATATTTTTGATTGCACCTGCATGATATAAAAGGGCTTCAACCAGAGTGGTCTTGCCTGCCCCGCCATGACCCACCAGTGCGATGTTGCGAATATCCCCGGAACTGTAAATTGCCATCTCTTCCACCTCATATTCTTATTATCTTGGATTGATGGACGGCTCACCTAAATAGCCATTCCGTATTATGCTACAAATACCTCTCACAGTTCCTGGTTCAACGTCATTCCGGGCTTGACCGGAATCCGGTAAAACGAAGTCCACCCATCGGGCGGCCCTTTAATTGACTGGATACCGGCCTTCGCCGGTATGACGGCAAGCTTGTAGTGGAATTAAAACTACTTAATTTAGAGAGCACTCCCTATGCTAAGAATAGTGAAGGAGATGGCCGGATGAAAGGGCGATACAGGCGATCAGTTGAAAGAATATCGTGCCAGCAAGGCCCGGCCCTTGCGGGTCAGATAACCATCAGCATCGATAAAGCCTTCCTTTTTTGCCAATAAAAAGAAGTAGCTGGGTCTGTCCTTGGGCAGGTACACCAAACCATCACCAAACCGGGATTCCAGCACGGTGGCAATCTCACCTTCCAGATTTTCGACGCTTTCTGATTGAAAGACTGTATTCAAATCGCCATCTCCAGAAAAAAAACGGACCGTCAAAAGCATAACGATCCGCAGAACCAATGAAATACTTATTCAGTAAATTATCATCAGTTAGTTATATAGGATATTTCATTTAAATAGTCAAGTTATATACATAACTTATTATTTTATATATATTTTTTAATAACGTGAACAGCGATTGGTGTTTTCACCAATCACCATTCACGACAAATGTTGTTTCGCCAGATAATCGTGGGTCTGCATCTCGTTGAGCCGGCTGACCGTGCGCTGGAAGGGCCTGGCCGATCGTTTTCCAACATACAGATGCTCCGGTTCAGCCGCTGCCGTCATGATCAGTTTTACATTACGATCGTAAAACTCATCGACCAGGGTCATAAAACGTTTGGCCCGATCGTTATCAGCTTCTTCCAGCACCGGGACATCAGCAATCAACACCGTCTGGAACTGGCGGGCGATCTCGATATAGTCCGCCGGGCCCCTCGGCCCATCACAAATATCATGGAATACAAACCACACCACTCCATCACCGCAACGCACCGTATTGATCGGCCTGCCTTCAATATCAAGTACGACATTATCGCTACCTGCATCAGGGGCAATATGCGTGAAATTTTCGTGCAACATCCGATCAGCATTCTCATCCAGCGGACAATGGTAGATCTCTGCCTTGTCCAGAAATCGCAAGCGATAGTCTATCCACGAATCAACATGTACCACGTGGGTATGAGCCTTGATCGATTCTATTGCTGGCAGAAATCGATCCCGTTGCAAACCATCATGGTACAACTGGTCAGGTGCTTCATTTGAGGTAGCTACCAGGACCAGTCCGCGCTCAAATAATGCCCCCAGCAAACCACCCAGCAACATGGCATCAGTAATATCCGTCACATGAAATTCATCAAAACATAATACACGTGTGTCGGTGACAATCTTGTCAGCAACCAGGAACAACGGGTTTTCCTTATTTTTGAGTTGTTTCAGTTCATGATGAATCATCTGCATGAAGCGGTGAAAATGAATGCGTTTTTTCCCCGGGAATGGAAGACAGTCATAAAATGTATCCACAATCCAGGTCTTGCCACGGCCTACGCCACCCCAGAAATATAATCCTTTCACCATCGGTCCGGGTTTCCCTCCCAGGGTCTTTTTAATGATGGTAATTAACCCGTCCTCATGCCTGTAAACCGCGAGTAATGCATCATACAGAGTCTGAGTGTGTTCGACGGCAATACGTTGTGCCGGATCCGCACTGAAATCCGCGCGCAGTAAATCTGCCTGATAACGTTCCCAGGGAGTCATAGAATATTAAAGAACTTTGTATGGTTATTTCATCCCTGCTGATACTTGTTGTTTTTATATTTTTTAACGACAGCTTTCACAGTATAGTCTATGCGATCATTTAACCGGTACTGAATCTGGAAAAATCATTATATGCTGCTGGCTGTCATTTTAATCATATCCATTATTGTTTTCTTCGGTCCGCAATCGTGGGCGGGTTATATACTGAAACGCTATAGCACCCGCATCGATGAATTCCCCGGTACCGGTGGTGAACTTGCCGTGCATCTGGTCAATAAATTCGAACTGGCAGACACCAACGTCGAGAAAAGCGACCGGCAAGGCGATCATTATGATCCTGAACAGAAGGCCATACGTCTGGCAGAAAATATTTATGACGGCAAATCAATGACCGCGATAGTGGTCAGCGCGCATGAAGTTGGTCACGCCATACAACATGCCACTGGCTACCGGCCATTCTTTTTGCGCTGGCATCTGGCAAAATTCATATCACACACGGAAAAGATTGCCTCAATGCTGCTGGTGGTCTTTCCCTTCGCCGCATTATTGACACGTTCACCGGCGCTGGGAGTACTGATGTTTCTGGTGGGGGTCAGTACTTTATTATTACCGGTCATATTTCACCTGGTTACGCTGCCGGTCGAACTCGATGCCAGTTTCAACCGTGCCTTGCCCATATTGATCGCCGGAAAATATATCCCGCAATCAGGTATTCCTGCCGCAAAACAAATCCTGCGTGCTGCCGCCCTGACATATGTGGCCGCATCACTCGCCAGCGTTTTTAATTTCTACCGCTGGATCGCCATATTGCGGCGGTAAAACATAGACCGGTTCTTCGATCTCATTTAATCTGGTGTCAGGGAAATATTGGATGAAAAGCCTATGTACCACTTCGATCGAATATATGAGCTGCACAAAATCCTGTCCGGCAGGCGTACCCCGATTCCGCGCAAGCTGCTGGAAGAAAAAATGGAATGCTCCCGCGCCACGATCAGACGCACCATAGAAGTAGTCAGGGATTATCTTGGAGCGCCAATCAAATATGATCGTAAACTGAACGGTTACTATTACGACAAATCGGAACATACAAACTATGAACTGCCCGGCCTCTGGTTTAATTCATCCGAGATCTACGCGTTGCTGACAACACATTCCCTGCTTTCCAAAGTACAACCCGGCCTGCTCGAACCGCATGTTGGCCCGCTGATTGAACGGTTAAACACTATACTTGACCAGCAGAAAACCGGGCGCGAAGTCGCCAGACGCATCCGCATCCTGCAGGCAGCGCCGCGCATTGCTGATTTTGATACATTCAGAAAAGCCGCGGATGCCCTGGTATGCCGGAAAAAAATCAAGATGCTCTATCATGGCCGCGAACGTGACAAGACCACCGAACGCTGGATCTCGCCGCAACGCATGGTCTATTACCGCGACAACTGGTATGTTGACGGCTGGTGCCATACCAGTAAGGGGCTGCGCACATTTTCGCTGGATCGCATGCACATTGTTTATACCGGAGAAAAAGCAAAGGATATTAATGAAGCACAACTCAATGATCATTTTGCCGATGCCTATGGCATCTTTGCCGGCAAGGCAACACATAAAGCTGTAATTCGTTTTTCCAAAAAAGCCGCGAAGTGGGTGGCCGACGAACACTGGCATTCAAAACAGGAATCCAATGTGCTTCCTGACGGTAAGCTGGAGTTGATAGTGCCCTACAGCGACCCGCGCGAACTGATCATGGACATTCTCAAATACGGCGCTGAAGCGGAAGTTATTTTCCCCAAGGAACTGCGTGAAGAAATCAAAAAACGGTTCTGGACCGCCTTGCAGAACTATCAACCCGCAAAGAAAACACCATGAAACTCGCCAGCTTTGAAGCGATTGTGAAAGTATTCGATGATGCCGAAGTCCGTTACCTTGTGGCAGGAGGTCTTGCCGTTAACGCTTATGGTTATTTACGTTATACCAAAGATGTCGATTTCATAGTACAACTGTCTCCAGATAACATCATCAAGGCTTTTAGAGCGTTGCAGCCTTTGGGTTATAAACCGCTGGTTCCCATCACAGCAGAACAGTTTGCAAATGAAACTTTGCGAGAAAGCTGGATAACCGAGAAAGGCATGAAAGTACTTCAATTCTGGAGCGATGAACACCATGAAACTCCAATTGATATGTTTGTATGTGAACCATTCAATTTTGATGATGAATACGAGCTGGCATTGATAAAACCGCTTGGAAATTTATCGGTACGGTTTGTTTCTATCCCTGCACTAATTAAAATGAAAGAAGCAGCCGGGCGACCAGGTGATATAATTGATATTGAATTCCTGCGAGAAAGATTGGCCGAAGAAAATGAATAATTCCGAAACTCAACAAGCCATAGACTGGTCGCTGACCACTTGGGAAGGCAGCCGCCGTGAACAATACCGGCGCTGGTCACAACTGACTTTGCGTGAAATCCTGCTGGCCCAGGAAGAAATGCAGAAACTGGCTGAAAAATTAAATCCTGTCGTTTCGAAGGAGTGCAACGACTGAGAAATCCTGTTTTTATGATCCTGATATGATCAGATTTCCCTCTAATGTGCAAAATGATACAAAACTCTTATTCAGAGGTTCCTTAAATTCGGGCTTGATTAATTGAACATCTTCCAACTCAAAATCACTCTGAAACACATCCGCCCGCAAATCTGGCGGCGCATTCAGGTTCCTGCTGACATTAAACTCGGCAAACTGCACGACATCCTGCAGGCCGCCATGGGCTGGGAAGATTGCCATCTGCATCAATTCATCACCGGTGATATCCGTTACGGCATTCCTGATCCGGAATTTCCGGACGATACCAGAAATGAAACCCATGTGCGGCTGAATAACATTGTCAACTCCGGTGATACCTTGACCTACGAATACGATTTCGGCGACAGTTGGCAACATGAAATTAAAATAGAAAAGATATTGACGCCCGAACAAAACCAGCGTTATCCCGTTTGTCTTGCCGGCAAACGCGCCTGCCCGCCAGAAGACTGCGGCGGGTTCCCCGGCTACCAGCGTCTGCTCAGGATATTACGTAACCCGAAACACAAGGAATACGAAGACATGCTGGACTGGATTGGCGGGGACTTTGATCCGGAAGCCTTCGATCTCGTTGAAATCAACAAAACCCTGTGGCGATTGCGCTAAGCACTACTCATCACAAACTACTCTTATTCCATAAACATCTCTTGTAATACTTCCAGCAATTGTGCCGATACATTCTTATCAAGTTTACCGAGGCGTTTAACCAGCCGCGTTTTGTCTATCGTGCGGATCTGGTCGAGCACGATCTGGCCTTTTTTGCGCTTGAACGTGAGCGGGATGCGCGTAGGGTAATCGCGTCCCTTGGTAGTCATGGGAGCAATGATCACGGTACCAATATGATGATTCATCTCGTCAGGGGAGATGATGACACAAGGGCGGGTCTTGCGGACTTCATGTCCAATAACGGGATCCAGACTGACCAGAAAAATATCAAAACGGGAAATTACCAGCGCCATTCTGATTCATCCCATTCCGTGGAAAGATCAGCATCTGCATCAAGCAGCTTGTCATCGCCATGTTGCGCCATTCCGGAAAAGGCTTCTGCCCATCTACTACGTGGTGAGTGTGCGGGTTTAATGATCAAGGTGTTATCATTCACTTCTATTTCAACACAGTCTTTCAGATGACATTGATCCAGAACTGATTTTGGCAAGCGGATCCCTCTGGAATTACCGATGCGGACTATACTTGCTTTCATGACTGGAGTCTCAAAAAATAATGTTATTACATTGTAATTACCATGCCTTGTAACGTCAATCAGAAGTAATGAGAAAAATCCTCACCACTGCATCACTATTTGAGCCACCACCTGATTTAAGCTCTCCCCGTGTAGCTGCCGCATGGCGGTAGCCTGCGCCGAATATTAGCCTGCTTCATTTGGTTCCCTCTCCCTCCGGGAAAATCTGCCTGGAGCAGATTTGGTCGAGCGTAGCTCGCCTGAAAGGGGGACAGGAAAGTCCGCCAACAAAGGGGCTGGGGTGAGGGAACTCTTGAATCCTCTCCCTCCGGGAGAGGGCGGCGTAAGCGGGCGAGGGAATAAACAAAACACGAGGAGAAAACATGAAAAAACTATCATTAATAACCCCTTCCCACTCGACGGGGGACGCCTGCATGGATGCAGGCGGTAGAGCGACGCAGGAAGCCAAAGCCGAGGGTTGGGATGGGGGTGAATTGCACCATGCAAAAACAATCCATAAGAATATGCCGATCATTAACAGCATTCTGATCAGCACCCTGCTCACGGCCTGCGCCACCGATCCGGACAAAATGCAGGCCGCCTATGTCTCCCCGGTGGAATACCAGAACTACACCTGCGATCAGATCGCCCTGGAGATGCGTTATATCTCGCAACGAGCCAATGAACTCTATGGTGCATTGGATAAGGAAGCCGGAAACGACTCTGCCCA
>MGYU01000112.1 GCA_001801885.1 Gammaproteobacteria bacterium RIFCSPLOWO2_12_47_11 | reverse complement strand
ATTGCTGCCGAGGAACTGGTTAATGCGGTACATAAGGTAATGTCGGGTGGCCTGTATGTGAGCCCGGGACTGGCCGAAAAACTGGCAGAGGAAATTGGCCACGAGCAGGATCGCCCACCGCATGAATTGCTCACTGATCGTGAATTCCAGATATTTAAAATGATGACCGCCGGCAAGTCCGTGTCGGAGATCGCTGCTGAATTGTCCCGGAGCGTAAAAACAATCAGCACGTTTCGCGGCAGGGTCTTCAATAAGCTGCAGTTGCACAATAACATGGAGTTGTATCAGTACGCCCAAAGGCATGGCCTGCTTGAACCGGATCCATCCGGTACCAACCCCGCACACTGAACCCTTGACCAATCCGGTATTTACCTGCCTCCGGTAGTTTGTAGGACATTTCCTAATATTTTTTCAGCATCAAGGCAATAGCCATAGTTCCTGCAGGAGCGATAATTGTAATGTTGTGCATAAATAATATTGAAAACAATTCATTGCAGTATTAACTGGTAGTCAATTTTCATGGATATGAAAGTAAAACGCAAATCTGCAAAAGATGTTTCTCTTCAAGACAACCTTGAGCCACTTCGTGTCCTGTTCGTCGAGGATTCTGAAGATGATACCCAGTTGCTGGTGCACAAATTGCGGCGTGGCGGCTTCGATCCATCTTTCAAACGTGTAGATACTGCAGAAGCCATGCGCGCTGCGCTGGAAAACGAAGCATGGGACATTGTCCTGTCTGATTATGTCATGCCGCAATTCAGCGGTATCAAGGCATTGCAGATTTTACAGGATACCGGTCTCGGCCTCCCTTTCATCGTTGTTTCAGGAACGATCGGTGAGGAAGCTGCGGTAGCGATGATGAAAGCCGGGGCAGATGATTATATTTTCAAGGACAATCTGTTGCGGTTTATTGAAGCCGTTAAACGGGAGCTACGCGAAGCAACAATCCACCACGAGGTCAAACTGGCACGGGAGCATTTGGCCGCCAGTGAAAAACGGTTTCGTTCCCTCATAGAAAACAGCAATGACGTTATCTCGTTGCTCGACGCCAATGGCATTATCAAGTATTCATCACCTTCGATTACCAAAATACTGGGTTACATCGATACTGAACGCGTGGGGCACAGTATATTTGAGAACATTCATCCGGAAGATCTTCCGCGGTTAAAAAAGGTATTCAGCCAATTGTTGAAAGAACCGGGCTCGATAGCCAGTGACGTGATCCGTTATCGCCATAGTGATGGTCAGTGGCTATGGATGGAGGGGTCGGCAAAAAACCTGCTGGCGGAGCCGGGCGTGCAGGCCATAGTGGTGAATTACCGTGACATTACCGGGCGCAAGCAGGACGAAGATGCGCTGCACGCACATGAGCAGAGTGTTTCCATTCTCATGGACAATTTGCCGGGCATGGCTTACCGGTGTCTTAACGACAGGGACTGGACCATGCAGTTTACCAGTTCCGGGGCCCGCTCCTTGACTGGGTACGAACCCGGGCAGTTCACCAGCGGCGAAATCAAATACAACGATCTTATTCATCCGGAGGACCGTGAGCGGATCTGGGATGAAGTGCAGGCGGCCGTCAGTCAACGGCAACATTTCAGGTTTGAATACCGCATCCGCACAGCCGGCGGTGCGGAAAAGTGGGTGTGGGAGCAGGGCTGCGGGCTATTCAATAAAGAAGGTGAGCTGCAGGTCCTCGAAGGTTTTATAACGGACATTACCGAACGAGTGCAGGCCCTGGAGCAGCAACGTATGCACGCCAGCATCATCGCGCAGACTGACGATGCTGTGATTGTTACCGATCCGGAGGGGATCATTGAATACGTTAATCCGGCGTTTGAACGGATCACCGGTTACAGCAGTGCTGAAGCAATAGGGCACAAACCGAACCTGGTCAAGTCCGGTTTGCATGACCGGACTTTCTATCAAGACCTCTGGGAAACCATCCAGGGTGGCGAATCGTTTCAGGAAATCTTCATCAACCGCCGCAAAGACGGCGAGGTATTTTATGCACAGGAGACAATTACGCCACTGATGGATGAGCATGGAAAGATAACGCATTATGTAGCGACAGCCAAGGACATTACTGAAAGTAAGCGGACCGAGGAGCGCCTTGTCTTACTGGACTTCGCCCTCAACCATACACATGAAGCGGCTTACCTGATAGATGAAAATACCAACATTCTGGATGTGAATGATGAAGCCTGCCGGGCATTGGGTTATTCCCGGGAAGAACTACTTAATATGAATGTGCTTGATATTGATCCAGTCCTTTCGATGGAACAATTGCAGGCGAATATGAATGAAAGCAGGGAAAAGGGTTCGCTAACGATCGAAACCAGACATCGGCGCAAGGATGGAACAACTTTCCCGATTGAAGTTTACGCCAGTAATTTTGAATATGATGGAAAGAAATATCACCTGGCGCTGGTACGCGATATTACCGGGCGCAAGCAAGCCGACGCGGCGTTGCGCGAGAGCGAGGAACGCTACCGGCTGGTTGTGGAAGCCGCCTCCGATGTCATTATCGTGATTGATCAGGACAGCCGCATCGTATTTGTCAATCCCAGCAGCAAGAACAAGGACGTATTTGGCTACACGGACAGCGAACTGCTCGGCAATTCACTTACTATGCTGATCCCTGAGAACCTGCGTTCCGCCCATCTTGAGGGGTTGAAGCGTTACATGGACACCGGCCGGCGGACTCTCGATTGGAAACTGATTGAATTCCGCATACGGCATAAGAACGGCACAGAGGTGCCCGTGGAAGTATCATTCAGTGATTACTTCCGGGACGGCAAACGCTATTTCAGCGGCATCATCCGTGACATCAGCGGGCGCAAGCGGGTGGAAGAAAGCTTACACCTGCAGTCATCTGCCCTGCATGCCGCAGTCAATGCCATCATGATTGCCGATAAAGATGGCAACGTGCAGTGGGTCAACCAGGCTTTTACCTTGCTCACCGGTTATAGCCCAGAAGAGGTCATCGGCAAAAACCCGCGACAGTTGGTTAAATCCGGCAAACACGACCAGGCCTTTTACAAAAACCTGTGGGACACGATCCTGTCCGGAAATATCTGGCGTGGTGAAATCATCAACCGGCGCAAGGACGGCAGTCATTACACAGAAGAACAAACCATTTCTCCAGTGCGGAATGATCAAGGTGAAATTACTCATTTTATTGCAATTAAACTGGATATTTCCGGCCGCAAACTGGCGGAAGAAAAGATCCGGCACCTGAACCGGGTGTACAAAATGCTGAGTGCAATTAACACGCTGATCATCCATGTCCATGACCGGCAGGAATTGCTCAAAGAGACCTGCCGGATCGCTGTAGAAGACGGCGGGTTCCGCATGGCCTGGATTGGATTATTGCCGCCCGGAGAAAAAGTGGTGGTCCCCCAGGCCTGGGCCGGTCATGAAGAGGGTTATCTGCAACAATTACACGTTTCCCTCGAAGACGATGATCCAGGCAAGGACAGTGCCAGCAGCCGGGCGCTGCGTACGAGGCAACCCGTGGTTCACAATAATGTAGCAGAAGTAGAAACAAGCTTTCCCTGGAAACAGGAGGCCCTGGCACGAGGTTATCATGCCGCAACGAGCCTGCCGCTTATGGTCGGCGGGCTAATGGGGGTGATGTCGCTGTATGCCGCGGAGACCGGTTTCTTCGATGAGGAAGAGATGAAGTTGCTCATGGAACTGGCCAGTGATATCTCCTACGCCCTGCAGAACATCGCCCAGGAAGAACAGCTCGACTATCTCGCTTCCTACGATCCGCTGACCGGCCTCGCCAACCGGACCCTGTTCTATGAGCATCTCAATTCCGTGCTGGGACGGGCCGCACAAGGCGGCAAAAAAGTGGCATTGCTGGTCTGTAGCTTGAAGCAACTTCATGATATCAACAGTGTCTATGGCCGTGCGGCGGGTGATCGGGTGTTGCAGGAGACGGCCCGGCGGTTACGTGGGTTGACCTCCGATCCGGTCAATGTCGCGCGCATCACGGGCGATTATTTTGCCCTGATCCTGCATGATGTCGGTGACGCTACCGGCATCGGCCACCGCTTTGAACACAGCTTGTTCCCGGCGCTGAACCAGCCGCTGTCAATCGACCATCAGGACATCCAGCTCAACTTCTGCGGCGGCATTGCCGTCTATCCGGCCGATGGCACAGACGCCGAGACCCTCTATCGCAATGCCGAAGCGGCCCTGAAGAAAGCGAAGGGGTCGAATGAACCCTATTTGTTCTACCAGCCGGAGATGACGGCGCGCATCGCCGAGACGTTACAACTGGAAGGCAAGCTGCGGACGGCGCTGAAGGAAGAGCAATTTGTCTTGCATTACCAACCGAAGATAGACTCCCAGACCCGCAAAATGACCGGACTGGAGGCCCTGATCCGCTGGCAGGATCCGGACACCGGGCTGGTGCCGCCGCTGCAATTCATCCCGATCCTGGAAGAAACCGGGTTGATCCTGGAGGTCGGGTTGTGGGCGCTGGACCGGGCGGCGTCGGATTACCGGCAGTGGCAGAAACTATTCAAAACGGTGCCGCGCATTGCGGTCAATGTGTCCTCCCTGCAACTCAAACAGAAGGATTTCGTGGCGCAGGTGGAGCAAGCCATCCGCCGCAGCGGCAAAGCGGTGCCGCTCGACATCGAGCTGACGGAAAGTCTGGTCATGACCGACATCGAGGACAATATCAGCAAACTCCAGGCCCTGCGGCTGGCGGGGCTGGGCGTGGCCATCGATGATTTCGGGACGGGCTATTCATCGCTCAGCTACATTGCGAAATTGCCCATAGATGCGCTGAAGATCGACCGTTCGTTTATTAATAATATGACGGCACAGGCGGACAGTATGTCCATTGTGTCCGCGATTATTACCCTGGCCCATGCGTTACATTTCAAGGTGATTGCGGAAGGCGTGGAGACCGAAGAACAGGCGAAGTTTCTCGCGCTTTTAAAGTGTGACGAGATGCAGGGCTTTCTGTTCAGCAAACCGCTGCCGGCAAATGAAATAACGGAATTGTTACGGAGTGTGCAGCCACCCTGAGAAATAAGTTTACTTAACTCTCATCTTGGTTGGTCACCAAATCAGGGTATAAATCAAATTGATAACATACTTTATTTGGGTGATTACAAAACATGAAAATGCTATATGATTTAAAAAGTTAGAATTAAATTAAGGTGTAGAGGTAATTAAATTTTGTACAAATTACAGGGTATAAAATAATTGATTAATAATTCCACTTTTCTTGGGAACTACAACATTAACATTATATTTACCTCCTGTTTTCTTGTATTTAATTCAATAACACAAAGAAAGCAATTGCGGGTTTCACCGCTCTTTATACCGGTTGCAGGGGGAACGTCATGAGCGCCATTCAATGGCTGGTCATCTTTGCCCTCGACGATCAGCGTTATGCGCTGTACCTGTCCGCAGTGGAACGGGTTATTCCTGCGGTTGAAATCACCAGACTGCCACAGGCGCCTGACATTGTTAAAGGGGTAATCAACCTGCAGGGGCGCGTGATTCCTGTCGCTGATATCCGCAAACGCTTCGGCTTGCCCGCGCGCGAACTGATGCACACCGATCAGTTCATTATTTCCCGTACGATGAATAAATCCATCGCTATTATTGCGGACAAGGTGCACGGAGTTATTGAATTTTCTGCGGATACACAGGTACAGGTTAACACGATAATTCATGGTTTGAATTATGTTGAGGGTATTGTAAAACTCGATGATGGAATGGTCCTTATCCATGATCTCGACAAGTTTCTTTCCCTCGAAGAACGGCATAAGCTCGATCAGGCTTTGGATCAGGTTACAACACAATCTGGTGGTAAAAATGGCACACCCATTCCCTGATACTGTCCTTTCCGGTTTAAGTGATCTTTTTGGCGTGAAGATGGGCATTCATTTTCCCAGGGAGCGGTGGAAGGACATGGAACGCGGAATAAGCGCCGCAGCACGGGAACTTGGTTTTAAGGATATACAATCCTGTATAAGGGGTCTCCTGACTTCAACTATGTCAAGGACACAACTTGAGATTCTGGCAAGTCATCTTACCATTGGTGAGACCTACTTTTTCCGGGAGCCTAAAAGTTTCGAAGCTATCGAGCAGCATGTTATTAGCAACCTGATCCATAACCGTAGCGGCAAGGACCAGCATCTCCGGATCTGGAGCGCAGGTTGTGCGACGGGAGAAGAACCCTATTCACTCGCCATCCTCCTGTATCAGTTGATCCCGAATATCAGTGACTGGAATATCAGCATCCTCGCAACAGATATAAATCCGAATTTTCTGAAAAAGGCATACGAAGGTATTTACAGTAAATGGTCATTCCGGGGTGTGCCAAAATGGATTATGGATAAATATTTTGCCAGGACAGGGGATGGCCATTACCAGGTACATCCGCATATCAAACGGCTGGTGACATTTAACTATCTTAATCTCGTAGAAGATGTTTATCCATCATTGACCAATGGCACGAATGCGATGGATATGATCTTGTGCCGCAATGTATTGATGTATTTCAGTACACCACGTGCAAAACAGGTGATAGAGAATCTGCGCCGTGCACTGGTTGATGGCGGCTGTCTTGCTGTCAGTTCGGTGGAAGTATCGCATATTTTGTTTACAGCGTTTGACCCGATCAATTTCCAGGATGTGACCCTGTACAGGAAAGCAGAGGCATACACAAAGGGATCATGGTACGGGATTGATTTATCATCACAGACTATTAACACGGAATGTCATACTTCTGAAGCTGAACCAGTCATCCATCCAGAGATGTCTCTCCCGGCAATTGAGGAAACCATTTTGCCGGCGGATACCATGGAGACAGAAACGGTAAGAACAGAAACAGATATTCATGAAGAGGTTGCCGTCTTGTACAGGCAAGGCCGCTATCCTGAGGCGGTGGACAAACTGACAGGCAGATTGACTGAGTTGCCACAAGACGCACGGGCCATGGAACTCATGGCACGCGCACTGGCAAACCAGGGTCAACTTGCAGAGGCCATCAGGTGGTGCGAGAAAGCCATTGGCAACAACAAGCTGGATTCAGCCTTTTACTATCTGTTGGCAACTATCCAGCAGGAATGTGGCCAGTTTGATGAAGCAGTTACTGCATTGAAACGTGCGCTGTATCTCGATCCGGAACTGGTACTTGCACATTTTGCTCTGGGCAATCTTGCCCGCTTACAGGGAAAATCCGGTGATGCCTGCAGACATTTTGCCAATACGCTGGCGTTGCTGGACAGGTATCAACCCGGAGACATTCTGCCGGAATCCGAGGGCATGATGGCACAACGGCTCAGGGAAATTATTGAAGCAGTAAATTTAGGACGGGTAGCGGCATGATTTACGGTCTGGATATACGGAATAGAACATGAACATCGACTGGAAAGAAATTCATCAACGCCTGGCAGCTTCGCGGAAGGTGATTGAACTTGAATCAAATCGCACGCCGGAAGAAATCAGGAAAATTCTGAAGGAACGGGCGCGGGTATTCGCCCGTGAGCCAGAGGATCATGATAAGAATGGTGAATCCGTTGACGTCCTGGAATTCCGGCTGGCCTCTGAAAACTATGCCGTGGAGTTGCCATTCATCCAGGAAGTGTGTCCGCTGAAGGCGCTGACAACTTTGCCGGGTACGCCGCCATTCGTTACCGGTATTGTCAATGTGCGTGGCCAGATCTACTCGGTCATCGATATCAAGAAATTCTTCGGGCTTCCGGAAAAAGGGCTAAGTGATCTCAATAAAATCATTATTGTTCAGCATAACGGCATCGAGTTTGGCATCCTGGCTGACGTTATTACCGGTGTCAGATCTGTTTCACTGAAAGACATCCAGCCATCACTTCCGACTCTGACCGGCATCCGTCAGGAATATCTCAGGGGCATCACTCGTGATCAGTTGATAGTGCTGGATGCAGAAAAATTATTGACTGACAAAACACTGATCGTGAATGAATCCGATTTATGAAACAGGACAGGAAGTAATGTAACCGGCAAAAATTACAGTGAAAAATTTAATGGGAGATCATTATATGGGGTGGTTTAACAACATTGCATTACGCACGAAACTTCTGTTTGGATTTGGCTTGATTATTTTATTTCTGATATTTATTGTCTTCAGTGCCCGTCAGATTATCACTGTTCTACAGGCAACCCACCAGCACCTGTACGAGACGGAATTCGCTGCTGCAATCAACATGAAGGATATTCGATCCAATCAGAACGCCATCCAGGCGAATCTCCTGTCCATGCTGGAAGTGTCCGGATCGTCCGAAATGGAGGAACTGGAGCGGGACATCAGTGATCGGGCAAATGAGATTGACGAAACCATAATCAGGTTATTTGCTCTTTACCGGGATGACCCGATTCTTTTCTCAAAGCTTAAGGAGCTTGACGCTTTGAGAATTCCATTCCGCGATAGTTGGGAGAAACAAATATTGCCTTTGATCAAGGCTGGAAGAAACGATGATGCAAAAGAGTTGCTATCCGGTATACAGGCTGAACGCCAACAGAAAATGCGGGGGATTGCTGATGAACTTGTTGAGGCAGCGGATCGTGCAGCACACACCGCTTTGGTGGAATCGGGACTCAAGGCAGACGAATCTATCCGGGAATTTATTATTACCGGTGGTATTGCCGTACTGCTTGGTATCGTCATATTTCTATATCTGAACATTGTAATCCGCCGGGTTTCTCAGGAGATCCGCGAAGGGACGAACGTGCTGGCCGCGTCGGCGAGCGAGATCGTGGCGACGACAACGCAGGTGGCGTCGGGGGCGGCGGAGACGGCGACGGCGGTGAGCGAGACGACCACGACGGTAGAGGAAGTGAAGAAGACGGCGGAACTCTCCAGTGACAAGGCCCGCTACGTGTCGGAGACGGCCCAGAAGGCGATGCAGGTGTCGCAGACCGGCAAGCAGGCGGTGGAACTATCGATCGAAGGCGTCAGCCGGGTACGTCAGCAGATGGAAGTGCTGGCGCAGAGTATCGTACGGTTGAGTGAACGGGGCCAGGCGATTGGCGAGGTGATTGCGACGGTGAATGATCTGGCCGAGCAGTCGAACCTGCTGGCGGTGAACGCGGCGATCGAGGCGGCGAAGGCGGGCGAGCAGGGCAAGGGCTTCGGGGTGGTGGCGCAGGAGATCAAGAGTCTGGCGGAACAATCGAAGCAGGCGACATCGCAGGTGCGGACGATTTTGGGCGACATCCAGAAGGCGACGTCGGCGTCGGTGCTGGCGGCGGAGCAGGGGAGCAAGGCGGTGGAGTCCGGGGTGAAGCAATCGATGGAGGCGGGGGAGGCGATCAAGGCGTTGGCGCAGAGTATTGCGGAGGCGGCGCAGGCGGCGACGCAGATCGCGGCATCGAGCCGGCAGCAGCAGGTGGGGATGGACCAGGTGGCGCAGGCGATGGACAACATCCAGCAGGCGACGTCACAGAACATGGCGGGGACGAAGCAGGCGGAGACG
>MGYU01000111.1:1585-19636 GCA_001801885.1 Gammaproteobacteria bacterium RIFCSPLOWO2_12_47_11 | reverse complement strand
TACCTGGAAGAACACCACACCATCCACCCGGATCATGGCATTGTCCTTGGTGATGACTTCCTGGGACGGGACATCCAGCACTGTTTCCATCATGTTCATCTTGGCGCCGATGGAGTGGATGAACGGAATGATGAAATGCAGTCCCGGTTCCAGGGTATGTGTATAGCGTCCGAACCTTTCAACTGTAAATTCATATCCCTGTGGCACAGTCTTCACCATCAGGAACAGCAGGATGATGCCAAATATCAGGACTGCAAACGCAAACTCGGCCATGGCAAATCCTCCCGGTTATTAATTATTATCCGTCTGGTTTTTCTGTTGCAGGATTTATTTCAAAAATCTGATGACATAGGGATAGCGGTAGGCCACTCCGTCATTGGCCTTGACTGCGGCCATGATCACGACGACCAGCCAGTAGATAGTTAACACGATCAGAAATGGAATGCCAATCAACACAAACGTCAACAAAACTCCGATAATGACAGCGATAAGCATGGTGATCTGAAAATTAAGGGATTCCTTGCCCTGATCATCCACAAACGGCATTTCGTCCTTCTTTATAAGCCAGATGACCAGCGGCCCGATGAGGCTGCCGAGCGGGATAACAACACCGGTGAAAGCAATCAAATGACACAGCATGCCCCAGGTACGTTCATCTTTACTTATCGTATCGTCGCTCATGATTATTCTCCCCCTTGGTTATTATTTCCCCTGAGTTGGCCGCCGAGTGTCTGTGCCAATGCCCATGAAGGAAAAATTATAGGCTCATTTTAGCTTATATTCCCCCGTGAATCGCCGGATTCTGTATCTGTAAGTAGCCATCAGGGACATGATCAGGTAAAGTGCCGCCCACCGGTTATTTGCGGCCTAACACACTGATTTAACTATGACTGATTTCATCATTGCCCCATCAATTCTGTCTGCCGATATGGCCCGCCTCGGTGAGGAAACCGGGAAGGTTATCGCGGCCGGGGCGGATTTTGTCCATGTGGATGTAATGGACAATCACTATGTCCCCAACCTGACGTTCGGGCCGGTCGTGGTGCAGGCGTTGAGAGATTATGGAATCAAGGCGCCGCTGGATGTGCACCTGATGATCAAACCGGTGGATCGCATTATCCCGGATTTTGCCAAAGCGGGGGCTTCCTATATAACGTTTCATCCGGAGGCCAGCGAGCATGTGGATCGGACCTTGCAATTAATTCACGACCAGGGCTGCAAGGCCGGGCTGGTATTCAACCCGGCCACCCCGCTTGATTATCTCGATCATGTGCTCGACAAGGTGGACATGGTTTTATTAATGTCGGTGAATCCCGGTTTTGGCGGACAATCCTTCATCCCGTCCAGCCTGAACAAATTGCGCGAGGTGCGCCGTATGATTGACGGGAGCGGACTGGACATCAGGCTTGAGATAGATGGCGGCGTGAAGGTGGAGAATATTCGCAAGATTGCCGAGGCCGGTGCAGATACTTTTGTTGCGGGTTCAGCGATCTTTGGCAGCAAGGATTACCAGGCCACCATCAAGGCGATGCGGAACGAACTGGCGAAAGCGCAGAATGCGTCCTGAACAGAGTGAGGGATCTCCCTATTTAAAATAGTGTCATTTCGACCGAAGGGAGAAATCTCGCAGTTATATGGTTTTATTTAAGAATTCAACAACAGATTTCTCGCGACGCTCGAAATGACATTTTGTTCAGAGATTCCTTAGGCTAACCAACAAATTATCAATTTATTTTTCTGGTTTATATGATGGCATTTAAAAAAACCGAAATGGTCCTGTTCGATCTGGATGGCACGCTGGTGGATTCCGCGCCAGACCTTGCCTATTCAGTGAATGCTACCCTGCTTGAGATTGGCCTGCCTGCACGTGGCGAGGCAAAGATCAGGCACTGGATAGGTAACGGGCTCGAGCGGACATTAAAACGCGCCATGCTGGATAATATGGCAGGTGAACCTGATGCCGAATTGTACAACAAGGCCCTGTCTGTCTTTATGGAGATCTATTCCAACAACGTCGCCCGGTTATCCCGTATTTATGACGGCGTTCCGGAAGGCATGGATTATCTGAAAAAAAATGGCTACAAGATCGGTTGTGTCACCAACAAGCGGGAAAAATTCACGCACATATTATTGAAGGTGCTGGGGGTCTTTGATGATTTCGGTATTGTAATCAGCGGGGACAGCTTGCCGAAAAAGAAACCTGATCCGCTGCCACTGTTGCACGCCGCTGAACATTTTGCGGTCAGGCCGGAACATGCCCTGATGGTCGGTGATTCCATGAATGATGTGAGCGCTGCCCGCACTGCCGGATTTAAAATCCTGTGTGTCTCGTATGGTTATAACCATGGCCGCGATATCCGCGAAGCCAAACCGGATGCCGTGGTCGATACACTGGCAGAATTGCCGGCGTTGATGGATGCCTGATGTCATGATGACACCGGAACTCTTCAAACAACTGGCAGAGGCCAACTATAACCGTATCCCGATCATGCGCGAGGTACTGGCCGATCTAGATACGCCCCTCAGTGCCTACATGAAACTTGCCAACACCCCTTATTCCTATCTGTTTGAATCCGTACATGGCGGCGAGAAATGGGGACGCTATTCCATAATCGGGCTGTCCTGTAACACCCTGTTGCGCGTATTCAATCATGAACTGACGATCGAACAGGATGGCAAGATCATCAGCAAACAGGAAAGCCGTGATCCGTTGCAGGACATTGAAGAATTCAAAAAACAATATCGCGTCCCTGAACTGGAAGGCATCCCGCGATTTGCCGGTGGTCTGGTGGGTTACTTTGGCTACGACACGATTAATTATATCGAACCACGGCTGGCCAATGGCAAGGACGATCCATTGCAGAACCCGGACATCCTGTTAATGGTCTCGGACCAGCTGGTGGTGTTCGATAACCTGAGCGGCAAACTCTACATCATCGTACATGCCAATACTGAGGAAAAAGGTGCTTATGCAAAGGCGCATGCGGAGCTGGACCGTATTGTCGAAGGACTTTCCCACAATGAGATCCGGCAACCCGGGATTAAAAAACGCGACGTGAAAGAAAAGGACTTTGTTTCCGGATTTACACAGAAAAAATTTGAAGAAGCTGTGGATGAAATCAAAAACTATATTGTTGAGGGCGATGTCATGCAAGTGGTGCTTTCGCAAAGATTGTCCATCCCTTTCACGGCACCACCGATCAATCTTTACCGGGCCCTGCGTTGTCTCAATCCTTCACCTTATATGTTTTATATTCATCTCGGCGATTTCCATATCGTCGGCTCATCACCGGAGATCCTGGTACGGGTTGAAGAGGGTGTTGTGACCGTGAGACCGATTGCCGGTACGCGCCCCAGGGGTACGACAGAGGCGGAAGACCTTGCCCTGGAAAAGGATCTGCTCGCTGATCCAAAGGAACTTGCAGAACATCTCATGCTGATCGATCTGGGCCGTAATGATGTCGGACGGGTGGCTGAGACCGGCAGCGTCACGCTGACCGACAAGATGATCATTGAGCGGTATTCCCACGTTATGCATATCGTGTCCAATGTCATCGGTCGCCTCAAGCAGGGCAATACGGCCATGGATGTATTACGTGCAACCTTTCCGGCGGGCACTGTTTCCGGCGCACCGAAAATCCGGGCCATGGAGATCATCAACGAACTTGAACCGGTAAAACGCGGTGTATATGCAGGCGCGGTGGGTTATCTGTCCTGGGCCGGAAATATGGACACGGCCATCGCAATTCGCACAGCAGTCATCAAAAATGATACGCTGCATATCCAGGCCGGCGCGGGCATTGTGGCGGATTCCGTCCCGCGCAATGAATGGGATGAAACCATGAACAAGGGCCGCGCCATATTCCGTGCCGTTACCATGGCGGAAAATGGTCTCGATTACTCAGCCAGGTGATGCCCGGATATCCATGTTATTAATGATCGATAATTACGATTCGTTTACCTATAACCTGGTACAGTATTTTGGTGAACTGGACCAGGACGTGCATGTCTACAGGAACGATCAGATCACCCTGGATCAGATCAAGACGCTTGCACCGGAACATATCGTAATATCACCCGGCCCCTGTACACCGAATGAAGCCGGGATATCACTTGGCGTCATTGAACGCTTCAAGGGCGAAGTCCCGATTCTGGGTGTATGTCTTGGCCACCAGAGTATCGGCCAGGTTTTTGGTGGGCGTATTGTGCATGCACAGAAGATCATGCATGGCAAGACTTCTGAAATTCATCATGCGGGCAAGGATGTCTTCAAAGGGCTGGAAATCCCGTTCACTGCAACCCGCTATCACTCGCTGGTTATAGAAAAGGGGTCGCTGCCGGATTGTCTGGAGATGACCGCCTGGACAAAAACACCGGAAGGCGAGATAGACGAGATCATGGGTGTAAAACATAAAGACTATCCGATCTCGGGCGTGCAATTTCACCCGGAATCCATACTTACATCATATGGTCATGAGTTGCTGAACAATTTCTTGCAAATAAAATAAAATGCAACTATCAACATTTATTAACAATACATTCCTTCCCCCTTGCAGGGGGAAGGCAGGATGGGGGTAGAATTCAGGTTGCTGATGGTTATTACCCACACCCACACCTTCCCCCTCAAAGGGGAAGGGATTTGTTTTTGATGATTTTCGAGGCAACTTCTTAATTTATTTTCAATCATGAATATCCAGCAGGCAATCCAGTATATTCTTGACGGGAAAGACCTGGAGTCCAGTCAAATGCAGCAGGTCATGCACGCGGTCATGTCCGGTGAATGCACCCCGGCGCAGATCGCGGGCTTTCTGATCGGATTACGTATGAAAGGTGAAACCATCGAAGAGATTACAGCTGCTGCAAAAGTCATGCGCGATCTTTCAACCAGGGTTAACGTCAGCAAGGATTATCTGATCGATACCTGCGGCACCGGTGGTGACGGCGCCAACACATTTAATATCTCTACCACATCCGCATTTGTTGCCGCAGCTGCCGGTGCCCGTGTGGCCAAACACGGTAACCGGTCTGTATCAAGCAAATCGGGCAGTGCGGATGTGCTGGAAGCTGCAGGAGTCATACTTGATTTGTCCCCGGATCAGGTGGCCGAATGTATCAACCTGATCGGTATCGGATTCATGTTTGCTCCCATGTATCATGGTGCGATGAAACATGCCATAGGGCCACGCAAGGAACTTGGCGTACGCACCATATTCAATCTGCTGGGGCCTCTGACCAATCCTGCTGGCGCACCCAATCAGGTGCTTGGAGTGTTCAGTAACGAATGGCTGGAAAAATTAATAAAGGTGCAACAAAAGCTGGGCGCAAAGCATGTTATGGTAGTGCATTCCGAAGACGGGATGGATGAAATCAGTATTTCCGCGCCAACCAGGATTGCCGAACTGGTAAATGGCGAGATTAGAGAATATACGGTATCACCCGAACAATTTGAAATTAAACGCAATGATCTTTCCACTCTCGCAGTTCAGAGTATCAGTGACAGCCTCAATATGATGTTGGGTGTCCTGGAAAACAAAGCGGGGCCAGCAATGGATATTGTATTGTTAAATGCAGGTGCTGCGATCTATACCGCAGGAATCGCTGACAGTCTGGAAACAGGAGTTGCGCAGGCACGGCAGGTCATAGAAGACGGATCAGCCCGTGCCAAACTGGATCAGCTCGTAAAACTTACCAACAGTTTCTGAACGTGATGCAAGATCAACCGGACATTCTGAAAAAGATACTTGCCCACAAGGCGCAGGAAGTAGACGCCCGCAAAAAGAAATTATCTGAAGCAGATATCAAAGCAAAGCTCGGTGATTGTCCACCGGCGCGCGGGTTTGAACTGGCTATCCAGAAGACCATATCCCAGGGCAGGCCCGCAGTGATTGCAGAAATCAAAAAAGCATCACCCAGTAAAGGGGTCATAAGAAAGGATTTTCATCCGGCAGAAATTGCAAAAAGCTATGAGCAGGCTGGCGCCGCCTGTTTGTCAGTACTCACCGATGTAGAGTTTTTTCAGGGGGCTGATGACCATCTGCGCGAGGCACGTACCGCCTGTAATTTGCCCGTGCTGCGCAAGGATTTCATGATCGACAGTTATCAGATTTATGAATCCAGAATGATTGGCGCAGATTGTATTCTGTTGATTGTTGCCGCATTGCCAGACAGCAAACTCCAGGAGCTTGCGGCGCTTGCTACTGAACTGCACATGGATGTACTGGTTGAAGTTCATGACCGGGAGGAACTGGAACGGGGGATGATGCTGCGCTTGCCCCTCATTGGCATCAACAATCGCAACCTGCGTACCTTTGAAACGGACATCAATACAACAATTGGATTACTGCCTGATGTGTTTCCGGACCGGACTGTAGTCACCGAGAGCGGGATACTGACCGGTGATGATGTACGTCTGATGCGCAAACATAATGTGAACTGTTTTCTAATCGGGGAGACCTTTATGAGCGCTCCTGATCCGGGTGAAAAACTTAAAACCTTGTTTAATTAAAATTATTAATGGAGTTACTTATGTTGAAAAAATTGTTTTTTATGCAATCAGCAGCACTCATTTTTTCATTGGGATTGCTGACACAAGTACACGCTGATACCGCTACCCCTGAATTATTATGGGAACTGGAAGGATTCAGTAATCCCGAGTCTGTTGTATATGATAAAAAAACCACAGCACTTTATGTTTCCAACGTAAATGGCCAGACAACTGAAAAAGACGGCAATGGTTTTATCTCCAAAGTATCTCTTGATGGTGCCATACTGGAAAAAGAATGGGTCAGTGGCCTGGATGCACCCAAGGGTCTCGCCATACATGGCGACAAACTTTATACCGCAGACATCGATACGCTGGTGGAAATAGATATCCCTTCGGCAACGATTACCAATCGCTATCAGGTTGCTGATGCAGTGTTTCTGAATGATGTTGCTGCCAGCCACAGTGGCGAGATCTTCGTCTCTGATATGATGAAAGACCGCATCCATTCCCTGAAAGATGGAAAATTTTCCATCTGTCTTGAAACTCCTGAACTCCTGTCACCCAATGGATTGCATGTAGATGGCAGTTCGCTGGTTGTCGGTGCCTGGAGTGTGAGAACCGACGGATTCAGCACGGAAACACCCGGACATCTTCTACGCGTCATGCTGCGTGACAAATCCATCAGCAACATCGGCGATGGTTCACCTTTAGGTAATCTTGATGGTGTGGAAGCTGATCTGGATGGAGATTATTACGTCACCGACTGGATGGCGGGGAAATTATTTCATGTTAACCGGAACGGTCATGCAGACCTGATGCTGGAACTTGAACAGGGTATGGCGGACCTGGAGTTCATCGAAGAGAAGGACCTGATTTTGTTGCCGATGATGTTGAGCAACAAAGTGCTGGCCTATCAACTGACTTATTCCGATTAAGTTTTTCTTCCAGCCATAAAAAAAACCGCCCCGAAGGGCGGCTTTTTAATTTTAATCTGACTGAATTAACAGCCAGTTAACCGGTGATTAGCCAATGGTCAGGGACTTATCAACGATCTTTTTGATGCTTGCAGGATAAGCCTGTGCAATCTCGGCAACCGACTTTGAACGTGCTACAGCACTCTCAACAGACTGTTTGACAACTTCAGACTGGCTGGTGAAATAACTTCTTGCACCTTCCATATCCTTTACCGCAGCTGCTTTCTTCAGTGACTCAACAGCAATACTGGCAGCTTCTTCAATAGCCTCAACCTGCAGGCTGATCAGCTTTTCAATGTTGGCAACATTTAAAGCACCCAGCTCCTGTATCGGAGCAACAAATTTTTCTACTGAAATACTCATATTTTCTTCTCCTGTATGGAAAATTCATTGATGTTGCGATGCAGCATACAGCAGTCGTTTGTGCAATGCAACATTTATTATAAATATTTGTAAATATATGTTATTTAATGATTTTTAAGATTGACAGGTCTATCCATGGCCACGAAAGAGTGACCCAGATGTCTGATTCCGGACTGGTGTTGTATGAACTTCATCCGGCATTGGCAATGACACATGCCATGAAAATCCACGAATCTAGAGAGGACCGCTGAAACCTGCCTGTTCATATCAGCCAGCAATGTGTAGTTGCCACCTGAATAAGTTATTTCAGATTTTTCTCCGGAATTGGCAATAGAGATACATTTGGTCCACACCTCCCGGTGTGACATGTAACTCCTTCAGATGTTGTTGCAGTTCAAATTCATCGCCAAGCGAATTTTGCAATTGCTCTACACTGTATCTCTGTACCGGCAAACCACTGCATTTTGGTGGCGCCTCCGGTGCAAATGTACCAATGATCAGGTAACCACCGGGTTTCAGGGCTTTTAAAAGGTTTTTCCGGTATTGTTCCCGCTGCCCGGGCGAAGTGAGAAAGTGAAACACTGCCCGGTCATGCCAGAGATCATAATAACCTTCCGGTAAATCGATAGAAGTGATATCACCTGTAAGCCAGGTAACAGTTTTGGCTCTTATATCCAATCGTGCCTTGGCCGCTGACAGCGCTTTGCCTGAGAGATCGAGCACCGTGACAGCTGTATTGTTATCGAGCAATAGATCATCTATCAAGGTAGATGCGCCACCGCCTACATCAATGATACTTGCATCTTTTGAGAGACCAAGTTCCTTTATCCACTTCAGGGAAATCTGCAAATGCGGCTCATACCAACCAAGCTTTTCGGCTGGCTTGTTCATATAGACTTCTTCCCAATGTTTTCTTTGATTCACATAAAACCTCAGGGCTGACCACTACGTCTGATGATACTCCAGTTAAGAAATCACCGGGAAATTATTTCGATATCAGCAAATTAGACCAAGACATGATTTAATTCTGTACCTTGCTGCTGGGAACTTGAATAAAAACAGAATAAAATAAATCCGATGTGACAACACTAATAACAGGTTATAACAGTTCCAGCCGATGATCTATTACATAACAAAACTTGTTATCACTGCTGTTCTGATTGTGGTGATCTCCGAGATAGCCCGGCGCAGTTCTTTTATGGGCGCAATTCTGGCTTCTATTCCGCTCATTTCCGTGCTTGCCATGATTTGGTTATATATTGATACCAACGATGCAATGAAAGTCTCGGTCCTGGCAACCAGTGTGTTCTGGCTGGTTATACCGTCACTGGCATTATTCGTTTCCTTGCCCCTGTTACTTAAAAATGGAATTAATTTTTATCTGAGTATGGGCATATCCATTGCAGTTACCATCGTCTGCTATTTCCTGATGATAGCTGTGCTGGATCACTACGGGATAAAATTATAATCCGGCAAGCAGTTCATCGCTGAATTGCACCTCCGCCCTGGCGATGCGTTTAAACAGCCTGATCCGCCGCTGATGCGGCGCCCAGTTAATGAGAAAGGTCGCCAGCGACTCCCACAGTGCAATCCATGCAGCAACAGTCAGACCTTCCGAAAATACCTTGTTAATCACTGATCCCTGCACCGTGAAGTGATCGTTATACCAGATTGAGAGCGTCAGGATCGCAATACCGGCCAGAAGCAGGATCAGTGCAGTGCGCAACATTTGCTTCATTTCCCGGAACTCCAGATCATTCAGATACAGAAAATAATTGTGTATGCTGGTCTGTACACGGGACTGCAACTCACTGTCTACAGACTCAGAGAACCTGAACTTGACCAGAAATTCCTCATTGCCTATTTCCCGCACACAATCCAGCAGATAATCAACCAGGCCCTGATCCAGTTCTTTTTTGATATACGGTGTATGTTTGTCAAAATCGTTATACAGATATTCAATCTTGTCCGCGGTAATATCGACTATCACCTTGCCATCGTCCGTGTAAGAATATCGATCAAGAATATTTTTTTTCATTCATTTTACTCATCTTCAATTGCAAATAACGCTGCATCATCCCTGAATGATTTAAACTCGATCACATTGCCGCTGGGATCTTTGATAAACATCGTGGCTTGCTCCCCAATCCGATCCTTGAATCTCAGGGTGGGTTTGATGAGAAAGTCCATACCGGCCTCCGTCAGTTTTGCTGATAATGCATACCAGCTATTCCAGCCCAATACTATTCCGAAATGCCGGACCGGGACATCTTCACCATCGACGGAATTGGTCCCGGTTTGTTCAAGTTCATCCGGACTAACATGGGCCGAGAGTTGATGACCGAAGAAATTGAAATCGATCCAGGTCTTGCTTTCACGTCCAACAGTACAACCTAATATATCGACATAAAATTCCCGTGTTCCGGTAATATCCCTGACAGGTATGGCCAGGTGGAACGGGCGTAATTCAGACATCAGCCGGCATTATTTGCCGTAGGTTTTGAATTTTTCAGAATTCAATTCCATTTCCACATCATCCAGCAATACCGGACCACCGGCCTGCAGGCTGATGCAGTACTGGTGAGCGAGAATCTCAACTTCACCGGCATAACGGAAGGCTGTATTCAGGTCCTCACCCAAAGTGATCTGGCCATGATTGGCGAGCAGGCAGGCCATGTTATCTGCCAATGCAGCAAGGGCATTTCGTGCCAGTTCTTCTGTACCAAAGGTAGCGTATTTGGCGCAAGGGATGGAAACTCCCCCAAACACAGAAATCATGTAATGAAAAGCAGGAATAGACTTGCGGGTACAGGCAATGCCGCTGGCATAGGGGGAATGGACGTGCACAATGGCATTTACATCTTCCCTGGCCTGATAGATGGCCCGGTGCATATACCATTCAGTGGAGGGTTTTAATGTACCTGCGATGACATTACCTGCCATGTCCATTTCATTCAGGTCTTCCGCCTGCAATTCTTCATAGGCAATGCCGGACGGGGTAATGAGAAAACCGAGCGTGGTGCGCGTACTGACATTACCGGTCCGGCCATAACTCAGACCACTCCGGTTGAATTGCCTGACTGTGGCAATTATCTCATCACGCAGTTTGTCGGTGCTCATTGATTTTTTAATTGCATTCTAAACATTGAACCTGAATAAAATTATATCGCCGTCCTTAACAATATATTCTTTACCTTCGGAACGCCATTTGCCAGCGTCTTTCGCGCCCTGTTCGCCCTTGTATTTAATATAATCACCAAATGCGACCACCTCGGCACGGATAAAACCGCGTTCAAAATCAGTATGGATTACTCCTGCCGCCCTGGGCGCTGTGTCCCCCTTGCGTATGGTCCATGCCCTGACTTCCTTGGGACCGGCCGTGAAATAGGTATGCAATCCCAGCAAGGTAAAACCGACACGGATGATGCGGTTAAGGCCCGGCTCCTCCAGACCAAGTGACTGCATGAACTCGGCTTTACTGTCATCATCCAGCTCGGCAATTTCGGATTCTACAGCAGCACACACGGCAATAACCCGGGAATTTTCCTTTTCAGCAAGCTCATTCAGCCGGGCCAGCCAGGGATTACTGTTCATTCCATTTTCTTCCACGTTGGCGATATAGAGTGTCGGTTTCAATGTGAGTAGCTGATAGGCCCTGATGCAGTCCAATTCTTCATCATTCAGATTCAATGAACGCACAGGTAATTCCTGGTCCAGATGCGCCATAATGCGTTCCAGCAACCCAGCTATTTTTTTATTTTCCTTGTCGCTGCTACGGGCCAGCTTGGCGGACTTTTGCAAGGCGCGTTCTACGGTTTCCTGATCGGCCAGACATAATTCAGTGTTAATCACTTCGATATCGGCAATGGGATCGACCCTGCCCGAGACATGCACGACGTTATCATCATCAAAGCAACGCACTACCTGTGCTATGGCATGGGTCTCGCGGATATATGCCAGAAACTTGTTACCCAGTCCTTCACCTTTGGAAGCGCCTTCAACCAGACCGGCAATATCCACAAACTCCATATGGGCGGGAACGATCCTTGCCGGTTTAACGATGTCTGCCAGTTGTTGCAGACGGGGATCAGGAACAGGGACAGTACCAACATTCGGATCAATGGTGCAGAACAGATAATTTTCGGCCGCAATACCGGAATTGGTCAATGCATTGAATAAAGTGGATTTGCCAACGTTAGGCAAACCGACAATGCCACATTTAAATCCCATATAAAAAACAGTTACAAGTTACAAGTAACAAGCAAAAAACCTTTTAACATCTCAATCATTGTCATCGTCCTCTTGTAACTTGTCGCTTGTTACTTGTTTCTCTGTTGTATGGATCATGTTCATCACCTGATGAAATTCGCCTGACAGGATTTGCGGGATCATTTCCATAACATCACCAATACTCTGCATGATCAGTTCTTCCTCTTCTGCCGGGGCCCGATCCAGAACATAATTGACCACCTCGCTGCTGTTACCCGGATGTCCAACACCTATTCTTAATCGGTAAAATTCATTGCCACCCATTTTTTCAATGATGTCGCGCAGACCATTATGCCCGCCGTGACCTCCACCTTGCTTGAAACGGACCACACCCGCTTCGAGATCAATCTCATCATGTACAACCAGGATTTCATTTAAAGCTATCTTGTAAAAACCGGCAATGGCCTGCACCGGCTGCCCGCTTCTGTTCATGAAGGTCATGGGTTTGCATAAATAACAATCATGATCGGCGGTGGACAGTCGGCAGATCTCTGATCTGAATCTGGATTCGGGACGAAAACTCAGTGAGTATTTTGCAGCCAGCACATCAGCAAACCAGAAACCCGCATTATGACGTGTCATCAGATGCTCGGGGCCTGGATTACCCAGGCCCACGATAAGTTTTATTGCAGAGGGCACGAGTGCCTTTAAAGTTTAATGTAGTTGGTGAAGAAGACTAACTTTCTTCTTTGGGTTCCTTGACTGCCGTTGCCGGAACAGCATCTGGCGCCACTTCTGCAGCTTCTGCTTCTGCCACTGCCTCTACCTCTTCTTCTTCAGTAATTACCTTCGGTATATGGACGGACACCACGGGTGCTGAAGCATCACCGGCATGCGCGATAACATAAGATTCAACACCTTCCGGTAATTTTAAATCACTCAGATGAATGGTTTCACCGACGTCTACCTCGGCAAGATCAACCTCAATAAATTCAGGTAAATCTTTCGGCAAACAGCTGATTTCCAGCTCGGTCATGATATGACTGATAACACCACCACCCTGTTTAACACCGATACATTTGGCTTCATTGATAAAATGTAGCGGTACCCGCATGGTCAGTTTTTCGGTATCACTTACACGCTGCAAATCAATATGCAGCAGGCGTGGTTTATACGGATGGCGTTGCAGGTCTTTCAGTACAACTTTTTGCTTATCTTTGCCCAGACTCACGGTCAGAATATGTGAATAAAAGGCCTCTTGTTCAAGATGATGGGCGACATCATCATGATTCAATGTGATAGCGGTGGCTTCCTTGTCTGCACCATAGATAATACCCGGTAAATTGCCGGCCTGACGCAGTCGGCGGCTCGCACCTCGCCCCACATCAGTACGCGGCTCAGCAATCAATTCAAATTCATTCATGTTACTGCTCCTGTAAAGTTAAATATTCAGGGTCACATCCGCGACCAGATGTAATCCCATATTGCGGGCGAATGATTTTTGCGCCCGATTTCTGGAAAAGACACCTTGCCTCTTCCCGGAATTCTTTTTAGTCCACAAACATCGAACTCAGTGACTCACCTTCACTGATTCTGCGTACACTCTCAGCCAGCATTGCTGCTACACTCAACTGCCGGATCCGCTTGCATGTCACCGCTTCTGCACGCAAAGGGATGGTATCGGTAACGACCAGTTCATCCAACTGCGAAGATTCAATATTCTTTACTGCATTACCCGATAGTACGGGGTGCGTACAATAAGCCACTACTTTTCTGGCGCCATGATTTTTCAGTGCACCGGCTGCATTGCAGAGAGTTCCAGCAGTATCAACCAGATCATCAATGATGACACAGGTGCGATCTTCTACATCACCGATGATGTTCATGATCTCGGATTCATTCGGTTTCGGGCGTCGTTTGTCGATGATCGCAAGTTCTGTATCATCCAGCCGCTTGGCCAGCGCCCTCGCCCGGACCACACCACCCACATCGGGCGAGACTACCACCAGGTTGGGATATTCATGCTTCCAGATATCCCCCATCAGTATCGGTGAGGCATACACATTATCCAGCGGAATATCAAAAAAACCCTGGATCTGATCGGCATGCAGATCAACCGTCAAAACCCTGTCCACCCCTGCAGTGGCAATCATATTCGCCACCACTTTTGCTGTAATCGGTACGCGTCCTGACCTGGGCCTTCTGTCCTGTCGTGCATATCCCATGTAGGGAATTACCGCCGTGATCCTCGCGGCTGAAGCCCTGCGTATTGCATCTGTCATGACCAGCAATTCCATTAAATTATCATTGGCCGGTGCACAGATGGATTGCAATATATATATGTCATGACCACGGACATTATCCCCGATATCGACCATAACTTCGCCATCACTGAAACAGCCGACATTGATCTTGCCCAGTGGCAGATTCAAACAACCGGCAATATCCATGGCCAGACGTGGATTGGCATTTCCGGTAAATATCATCATGTTGACTAATGACATAACGACCTCGGTTTGTTCATAATCTGGCTGGGGTGCCAGGATTATTCCGGGCATTCTGCCCTCCACCCCTCATACCCTGCGGCATTCGGGGCCAGAGTCGCTGCGCTCCCCCGTTCAAAATCGTTGACGAATAACATTCCTGTTATTCGCCTTTCAGGCATCCCTTCGGGATGTCCAATTTCGCTCCCGGCGAAATTGTCCCGGCGATTTTGTCGAACCTGTTAGAGCTCCTGTTAAATTTCTGCAACTGTTTGGCTGGGGTGCCAGGATTCGAACCTGGGAATCCCGGGATCAAAACCCGGTGCCTTACCGCTTGGCCACACCCCAATGATTAATCCCGATGCTAGACCCTGGTGCCTTCATTCAGTTCTTCTCTTGTTCCAGCCTTGCCAGCAAGGGTGAGCAATTCAGCCCGCTGGCAACAAATCCCTGCCAATTCGATGGCAAAGACGCATGTATCTTTTCTGCCTGCTCCTTGTTGCTGAATCCTGCAAACACACAGGCACCGGTCCCTGTCAGTCTTGCCCCGGCATATTGCTCCAACCAGTCCAAAACAGCTGCAACTTCAGGGTACAGACGACGGACCACAGGCTCGCAGTCATTATGTCCACCTGACTTCAGGAAGTCGCGTATTGTGATTGCAGGTGTATTTCGTGTCAAATCCGGGGAGCTGAAGATCCCGGCTGTAGGGACAATGCAGCCAGGGTTAATCACCAGATACCAGCATTCCTCCAGTTCGATTTCTGTCAGCAAATCACCGACCCCCTCTGCCCAGGCGGCGTGTCCACGGACAAATACCGGGACATCGGCGCCCAGAGACAGGCCAATACCGGCCAGTCTGTCAGTTGAAAGACCCAGTGACCAGACCTGATTCAGGGCGACCAGTGTAGTGGCAGCATTCGAACTCCCCCCACCCAAACCACCGCCCATGGGCAGCTGTTTAGTGACAGTAATCTCTACCCCAAGGGCACAACCGGTTTCTGCCTGCAAGGCCCTGGCGGCACGGATGACCAGATCATCCTCCGGATTGATATCGGAATAATTGGAGTGGCGTAACATTCGGCCATCGGTTCGTACAGAAAAACTGAGTTGATCACTGTAATCCAGAAACTGAAAAACGGTTTGCAAGAGATGATAGCCATCGCTGCGCCGGCCAACGACATGTAGAAACAGATTCAGTTTGGCTGGCGCCGGCCAGTCACGGCTTTCCCGGGGTTTGTTGGATAACGTCATGTGTAAAGATCATACAAGGCCAAAACCGGACTGAAAAACGCGGTAGAACCGTAGGCAAAAGTTTTTCTAGGAACCGGTCTTCCAATCATCTACCACCAGTCTCAACTTGAAACGATCATTATGCATATACAGTTTGCCGGGCAGCTGGGTGCCATTGAAATCGCTATATCGGGAAATACTGATACGCCAGCCCGATTGTTGCATATCGGTCAACCGGCCCTGATCATCAAGCAACAGGTTTTCCGTGCTTTTCCCGGGCTCAGGTACGCCCTTGATCCAGTATTTCAAACCATGCAGCGGCACACTCCAGCCCATATTATCCAGCAACAGGGTTTCCGGTGTGGCGGCCTGATACAGTTTATTGTCCGCCGTCAACAATGACACCAGATCATCATCTCCTTGCAGCTGGTAGGTGCCCTGTCCGAGTGGCGCAACAAATCGCATCCTGTAACTCTGGTTTTTCTGATCCCAGAACAAAGTAGCTGACCAGCCCCCCTGTCCGGTCTGCACGGCCAGACGGCCTTTGATAGACCAGGTATTTATTTTATTGAGTGCTTCCTGACGTAAATCCCAGGCAACGGTATCGATTTCACCAGGAGCAGAAAAAAAATAAGGCATATCGGCACATCCTGCCAGTAGCATGACCAGCAAGAGAGGGATCAGCCTGTTCACGGAATAAAACGTTTTATAACATCCAGCAACTTTGTGTCTTTTGGCGTTTCTTTTAATGCAGTGTCCCAGATCTCCCTGGCTGCTGCCTTGTCACCCTTGACCCAGAGGACTTCTCCCAGGTGAGCTGCAATTTCCGGATCACGGCGCTCTTGCAGCGCCCGGTTCAGATAAACGATAGCTTCATCAAGACGGCCCATCCGGTATAACACCCAGCCCATGCTGTCGAGAATATAAAAATCATTAGGTTTCAGATCCAGGGCACGCTTGATAAAATCATAGGCCTCGGCATAACGATCGGTGCGATCAGTAAGTGTATAACCCAATGCATTAAGCGCCATGGCATTATCCGGATCCTGGGCAATAATCGCGTTGAGATCTTCTTCCAGGATATCCAGACGATCCATCTTTTCCGCCAGCATCGCACGTGCGTAAAGCAGATCTGGATTATAACCACTTTCCAATGCGTTGTTATAGACAGTCAGGGCATCATCATAACGCTTCCCTTCCATGAGAATCTCACCCTCTGCCTGGGTTAATAAATTCTGCTGTACCGGGTTCTCTGCCCGTAAACCCAGTAAATGCGTCCGGGCATCTTCGAGTCGACCTGCCTTCGCAATCAAAAAAGCGAGACGAACCTGCGCATCAAAATAATTGTTGCCGTGCTGTATGCTCTCATACCAGGATGTGGCCTTCTCAATTTCACCCCGTTCTTCCGCAATACGGCCGAGATAATAGTTGGCCTCTTCAGCATTTTCACCAAGGTCAGAGAGACGCTGAAAATAAATCTCGGACTCTTCCAGCCGGTTGGCCTGAAGGTAAAGTAACCCGAGAGCATAAAGTACATCTACATTATTCGGTGCTTCTGCTACCAGTATCTCAAATTGACGACGGGCGTCATCAAAACGTTTTTCATCTGTAAGCAACCGGGCATAAAACAAACGCAGATTGAAATTATTGTCGCTTTTCTTCAGCGCTTTTTCTAACCAGGAAATGGCCTCGGCTGAATTTCCCTGCTTCTGCAGGATTGCGACGTAACTGATGGTAGCATTGAGATTGTCGGGAACGATCTTGAGTACTCTCTCCAGAATTTCACGCGCCTTCTCATCTTCATTCAACTTGGACATCACATGGGCATAGGCATAGAGCGATTCCGGATTATCCTGATGGTCCTGCATCAATCTTTCCAGGACCTTCTTTACTACTTCCTGATCCTGTTCCTTGCTGAGCAGATTGGCGATGATCCACAATTTCTGATCAATCACCTCTTCTGAATTCTTCAGGATAAAATCAAAATGCAGCATGGCTGTTTCCAGATCACCATCCCTGACCGCCATCACAGCGAGCACCTGATGGGCATCAGTGTTTTCCGGGTCCAGTTCAACCCAGATTTTTGCCGCTTCAAATGCAGCCTGATCCTGCCGTGCATATACCGCTATCCTGGTAGCGCGACTGGCTATCTCCGGGTCACGTGTGGTCTTCGCAAGATCCAGGTAATTCGCAACAGATATATCGAGCTGTCCCCGCTGGCCGGCAATCTCGGCAACCAGCAGTTTGTAGAGAATATCCCCGGTCAATTCCAGATTCGGACGTTTTGGCGGCTGACGGGCCTCTT
>MGYU01000111.1:0-1473 GCA_001801885.1 Gammaproteobacteria bacterium RIFCSPLOWO2_12_47_11 | reverse complement strand
ATCGAGGTCTATCTTCGATGCGAGGGGGGGACATATTCTTTACTGTCTACACAGTGTCTACATGAAGTTTTTAATTGTCTACTTCTTTGCTTTTCTGTTTTTCCTGCACTACGACCTCTTGAATGCCACTTATAGCCAAGCCGTGAGGAGGTAACCCATGCCTACAGCGAAATGCGAGCATGTTTCGGACTCGGCTATACGTGGGAATCCGGGAAGAGCCGTCTCCAGACCCCCAGCGAAGAGTGCTACGATTGTCAGAACTTGCAGATTTGCATATTGTACATCATACGTTCTTATGCAGCGGTACGGCTTCACATTTATGAAAAGATGGACCTTGCAAAATAAGATTTCCTTTGCCTCACAGCAAAGAAAGCCACTTTGACAAAAAGCCACTTTAACAAAAAGCCACTTTGACAAAAAGCCACTTTGACAAAAAGCCACTTTAGCCTTGACAAATAGAATCATTTGCCGTAAATTATACCTTACAAAGGCCTTAAATCCGAACTGTCACCGTATGGTGTGCGTTCATGGGATACCCCATGATAGGATTAGGGCCGAAAAGAAATTTACAGGGCCAAGTTGAGAAGCTTGGCCTTTTTTGTATTTATCGACCAAACTTCCATTCATCTTCTATTTTGCGTGCAATAATCCCCCTATAAAGACTTTTATCATCTTTGTCGGAATAAGACCTATTAATAGCTCCGGCGACCATATCTGCCAATTGAACCAAGACATTCCTGTGTGAGTCAACAAACTTTAAATCTTTAAATATCTTATTTTGTGGGCTATTGAGTTCTCTACGCAGATACATAGATACAGCGTTTTTAAACTGCCGGTCGCCATGACCATCAAGCCTTATTTTTGCATCACGGATTGTCCCGCTATGATATTTCAAGACTGTCTTTATTGCATAGCTATAGAATGATTCTTTTGATCTCCGTAGTTCTCTTCCATAGATTCTATCTTTCCGTATAACAATAGCTCTCACCCTAAATCTGGAATCTGCTATAGTACTTAGAAATTTACAGCGAAAATCTTTCCGACATTTATTAAAACGAAATTCAAAATCATCTTTCAGCCCCATACTCTGTTTTAATCTTTTAATCTTCAAGGCTGTTTCTTCTGCATCTAAAGGATCATCAAAAATTACCAAGGCTATAATAAATACTGCCGAAGAACCTTTTTCCACTTTGAAGCCAGGATCGCCAGAGTCATCTATAAATATAAGCATTTCATTCTTCCCTGATTAGACAATATTAAACTTTACGGAGAGAAAAAAGGCAATGATAAATTTAAGTAGATATTATGGGGTACCTACATAGACAAGTTCGACAAAATGCGTGGTAGGGGCATATATTTTGTCTACACTTTGTATTTTTTATTGATGATTTGGTGGAGCTGATCGGGATCGAACCGACGACCTCTTGAATGCCATTCAAGCGCTCTCCCAACTGAGCTACAGCCCCGTCTTTA
>MGYU01000110.1:580-36325 GCA_001801885.1 Gammaproteobacteria bacterium RIFCSPLOWO2_12_47_11 | reverse complement strand
TTTACTGAATCAGGTAAAGTTCCGGACACAACCATCATATTCATAAATGGCGAGAGACAGGAAAAGATCGCTACAGGTGGAAACGATGAACAGTGGACAACAATTGAAGATAGCGTAGAACTGGAAAAGCAGATGGTCAGTGAATTAAATCTGTTTTTTTATGGCAGTGATGCCCCGGCCGGTGCTTCAAGTCTGACGGCAACAGCCGGCACAGGATCCGCTGCCAGCAGGCCCCGGGCAGAGATGCTGAATCTTGCTGACGACAAGATTTATTTGTCACTGCCCCATGATTTCACCCGGGCCTGGACGTTAACTGAAGATGCCATACTGAAGACGGGCATGTTAATCGAGAAAAATGATCGCAACAAGGGCATTTACTATGTGCTTTATTATGATCAGAACCAGGAAGAAGAGGGCATGTTATCCAAACTGAAATTCTGGAAAGATGATGAACCGGTTGGGCTGGAATACCAGCTCAGTCTGACCGGTGTCGGTGATAAAACAGAACTGGTCGTGCTGGACAGCAAGGGTGACTGGGCAGACAAGCAGGAGGCATCAAAAATCCTTACTTACATCCAGGTGCAATATAATAACGCTATCAGGTAGCTGTCTTTCCGGATTTTCTAACTATTTGCATGTTTGAACAGACGTTTTCGTTTTGTTTTCTGCCGTGTAGTTAAAATATTTTTTTTGCCCTTGAACGGGTTTTCTCCCTGTTTGAATTCAATCATGACCGGTGTGCCGGTCAGTTTCAGTGCCTTGCGAAAATGATTGGCAAGATAACGGCGGTAGGCATCCGGGACATGTTCTGTCTGATTGCCATGAATAATAATCCGTATCGGATTATGACCTCCCAGATGGGCATAACGCAGTTTTATCCGCCGTCCATGTACCAATGGTGGCGCATGTTGTACAACAGATTCCTGCAATATCGAATTCAGCCGTGATGTTGCCGGTGATAATGCAATTGATTTGCCGATCTTGTTGATTGAATCGAACATTTTGCCTACACCGCTGCCATGCAGGGCCGATATGTAGTGTATGCAGGCGTAATCCACAAATCCAAGTTTGCGATCCAGCAAATTACGTATGCGGCTGCGCTCTGTATTTTTCAGACCATCCCATTTGTTTACAGCAATCATCAATGCCTTGCCGCTCTGGGTTGCCAGACCCAGCAGGCTGGCGTCCTGTTCTGTAACACTGTCGTGTGCATCAATAACCAGGATCACTATCTCGGCCTCATCAATGGCTTGCAGCGTTTTGATGACACTGATTTTTTCAATATGATCATTAATACGTGCACGGCGCCTGACCCCGGCAGTATCAATCAGGACATAGGTTTTACCATCGTGGTCGAATGGAATGGCAATACTGTCGCGGGTTGTACCCGGTTGACCAAATGTCAGCACCCGTTCTTCACCCAGTATGCGATTGACCAGTGTGGATTTGCCGACATTGGGCCGCCCGATCACGGTTAATCGTAGTCCCGGTTGTTCTGTTTCCGCCCGTGTTTCCGGTTTTGGCATGCATTTGAAAATTTCATCCATCAGTAAAGGCAAACCGCTGCCACGTTGGGCGGATATGGCGTAGGGTTGGCCGAGCCCCAGGATATGAAATTCTGCCGTGATTACCGCTTCGTCCATCCCTTCAGTCTTGTTTACAGTCAGAAACAGGCGTCTACAAACAATGCGTAATTGCCTGGCCAGTTTTTCATCCGCAATAGTAAGTCCATCACGGCCATCCACCAGCCAGATGACAGCATCTGCCTCACGGGCAGCGTGCAGGGATTGCCGGGTGATCAGGTCTGCAATTTCTCCGGTTTCAGCATCGCTTTTTTCCAGACCGCCAGTGTCAATAAGAATAAATGAATGATCATTGAAGCAGGCATTACCATACTGACGATCACGGGTTACGCCGGGTTCGTCCGCAACGAGGGCTATGCGGCTGTTGGTAAGCCGGTTGAACAGGGTAGATTTGCCGACATTGGGGCGGCCTACTATGGCAATGATGGGTTTCATGACTGGAATCTAATTCAAAATGCTGTGCTTGCTGATACTACGTTAAAAACAGGCTCAACTGGAATAAACCGGAGTTGGAAATATATTTATACAATTGAAACTGGTAAGTAATCAGGGCGGATTTGAATTTTCGTGTTTACCCGGGATCACGCGATCCATGAGCCGCCCGAAAAAGCCTTTTTCTTCCTTCTCCGCTTCATTTCCTTCAACAGTTTCTGTCTGTTCTGCCGCATCATCCTGTTCTGCAATCGGATTTGGGTCCCCGTTTTGCAGTTCTGATTTTTCCATGGTTTCCATTGCCCGGCTGACTTCTGTCTGTTCAGCAGCGGGATCAGTGTCCGCAGTTTCTGGTTCAGTTTCCTTTACAGGTGGTTTGACGGCAATGCCTGAGACCTGATCAGTGACGTAGGCCGCCAGAGTCCCATCACTCGCATAGGAATATAAAACATTATCAACCGAGATGGGTGGTGCAATGATTTTCTTGCTGGAAATCTTGTTCCGCGCAATGAATTCACCCGTGCTTTTATCCATCCAGTGCAGGTAACCTTCCAGATCTCCGACGACAACCATTTGGCCGATTGTTGCCGGGGCCGTTACCGCACGCGCCAGCAGACTCTCCTGTTTCCAGATAGAAACACCCGTCTTCCTGTCAAGTGCCCATACTGCGCTGTCGTCATCCGTGATATAGACAGCATTGCTGTCGACACAAAGGCCGGCATAGGAAGAAACTTCGCGTGTCCAGAGAATACGGCCGCTACGCAGATTCAGGGCAGCGACACGTCCCTGAAAGGATGCTGCATATATTACATCATCCATGATCACAGGTTCGGCATTGATATCCACCATGCGTTCCAGTTCAGAGCGTCCGGAACCAAGAGCTATCCGGGTCTCCCAGACCGGTTTGCCGGTTTGCAGTTCGATTGCGGCCAGACGGCCATCATCAAAACCGGCAATGATATAATCACCAGAGACAACTGGCGCGCTTGAACCACGCAGGGTCAGGGCTGGCACGCTACGTTCATATACCCAGAGCCGTTTGCCGTCCTCTGCATTCAGGCCGAAGATTTTGCCATCTATCGTCCTTGCCAGAATGATATTGCCTGCGATCTGGGGTGCGGCGAGGACTTCACTGGTGACTCTGGCTGTCCAGAGAATTTCACCACTGTCTGCGGCCAGGGTGATGACCTCGGCCTTGCCGGTACCTACTGTGACCAGGTTATGTCCCGCACCGGGCCCTCCGGTGATGCGGGTTTTGGTATTCTGACTCCATACCTGTTTGCCAGTTATCCGGTCAATTGCCAGTATTTCACCGCTATTTTCGGCAACAAATATTTTTTCATTTGCATAAACCGGGATAAGTTTCAGATATTGTTTATCGTAACCATCACCAACATCTTTTTTCCAGAGTTCGCTGATGGTGATCTTTTGATCTACGTCCACGAGAGGGGTCGGGGGTTCAGTGTTATCTTCCCCGCCCATAAATGATGTATAGCTGTCCTTAAACCCGCTGCAACCGGAGCAAAGGATCACAATAAAGAAAGTACATAGGGCAATGAATTTCATTATTAATACAGGCGTCCGATATCATCGATTTTCATCTGCAAAAATGAATTATCTTTCAGTTCATCCTGCATACCGGACAAGGCCTGTTGATATGCGATTTTTGCCTTATCAATATCACCTTGCCGGGTATAGATATCGCCCTTGAGTTCCTCGTAGCTGGCGGAAAATGCTTCCTGATCGCTGACGCTCAATACAAGGGCTAGGGCCTGGTCCGCTTTATTGTCATCCAGTAATACACGAGCCATGCGCAAACGGGCCAGATGTTTGAATTCATTCTGCCCTGTCTCGTCCATGACCCATTGCAAGTGCCGGATTGCCGAGGCCGGGTCACCGGCTTCCACGTCCAGTCTGGCCAGTATCAGGGATGCAAAGATGGCATAACTGGTGGCTGAATAATCACCCAGTAATTTATGCGCCAGTTCGCTTGCCTTATCATTTCTGTTTTGGCGCACTTCAACGATCAAATCGGCATAGACATTGGAGGCTGCTTCGGCCCGGGCCAGCTGGTATGCCTCCCAACTGCGCCAGCCAAAGATTGCGCCCAGACCTATCACTATCCCGCCGACAACGGACCAGCCATTCTCGGCCCACCATTTTTTAATGGCCTCAAGCTGTTCTTCTTCTGTTCTGGTTACGTCCAAGTCCATCTCCTGGTTTGTTTATGGGATTCCCGTCTGGGGACAGGTTCAATATTATGTGATAAAGCGTGCGATCATAATGATGCATCAGCCTAAGTTCAAATTTCAGGCCAAATAGGTAGTGGGCTACTTTGACTAAGCAGCCATTTTAACTGGTTCTGCCAGCCCTACAATCTCTTCAAGACTCCATACATGGTCAGTTATACCGGCTTCCATTGCAGGTGTAACGCGCAATGTTTGATGAATACGGCCAAAGTTATAATACATGAAATAGATCGCGATCGCGTGTTCATGATTGGCGATTTTCTTGGAAAAGGCATTGGTTAGCCGCGTAAACCGTCGCATGGACATGCGCATACTGAGATTGCTACGCTCTACAAAACTGGTAGATATATGGGCCGGATCAGGATTGCCGGTAACTTTTGTCTTGTCGGCACAAACAAACTCGCTAGGACTGTATTTCTTCTCCGTGGCTGCCTCACCATCACCATAAACCTTAACTAACTGTGCGTAATCAATATCGCCAGCAAACACATTCTCTATGGCATTTAGATATATTTTATAACCGTCCGTCGTGAGCTGGATTCGGCCTACCAGACGATCTCGCAAGTCATGAATAAACTTATTTGCGGCCTTGACGTTCCGGTTGGCGACCAACCAGCTAACCATTAGCTTGGTATCAGCATCCAAGGCCGTCCATGTATAAACATCTCCATAGCCATACACCCCCTGTAATTCCTGCGGGACATTCTTTTTCTTTGCATAACAGAACGACCATATTTCATCGCACTGGATGCGCTGGCTGCTGATATTGCGAACATGCTTATCGTGATATTCGGCACATGCTGCGCCAAACTCACCAATTAGACGGAGGACGGTTTTTTTGGCAGCGCCGGTTATACGGCAGCTCGCACGTACAGACATGCCCTCAACGAGACACCCTAATATCTTGGCTCGTTCTTGAATACTTAGACGGTTCATAGTAATTACCTCCTATGAACCTATTATGCTTGAACAGTACAAGCATGTCAAGTCCCTAACGCTAGCATAAAAACATAACCCCGCAGTTAGCGGGGTCATGGTATGTGAAAACAGAAGCCTGTTTATTCAGCTTTTATTAAGTGGTCAGGCGTGCCTAAAGTTGGTTCTGGGGTAGTGTTACCAATCCATCTCCCCCTAGACTCATATTCCTCGATTACGGCTGGCCGAATGAATGGAGCTAACTCATCTAATTTCTTTTGGAAAGACTTTTTGGCGACCGCTAGGCGCTTTGTGGATGATTTTATGAAAGTCATGATGGCTTTGCTTATGTGATTGCGGCGGAAAAAGAATGTTCCTTACTTTCTATACATTTCGTTACTTTAGTAGAAACATATTGATCTGTGCGTACATATAGTTCATATGCAACATTCCATATTTCTGATTTTACATCCATTTTCTCAATTTTCAATCCACATTTTGATGCTTCATCGAAATAAATCGGACGTCCATGAGACTTAGTCCCGGCTGAAGGGTTCAAAAAAACCTCAATATTTTTCTTAATCTTGGTCTTTGTTTTTCCCTTAAGCATGCCTGTCATAAGTGCCCTCACAGAAATGTCTTCCGACAAGGACGCCGCTGAACGCAATTCCTCTATTTCCCGTTCATCATAGCGTGCTAATTGCTGAAGAAATGGTTCTAAGTTTCCTTTTACCTTGACGGCTCGATTAAATAGCTTTTCGTAGCTATTAATGTAATTGAAAACAGAGAAGCGTTTTGTATTACCATCTTCTGATCGAATTATCTGCGGATCAACTGGGCCTAGTTCTGAAGATGGCCCCATCATGATCTTACTTGCGCCGAAACAGATCATTGTGGCAGCGGATTTAGCCTTTCCAGCCACTATAGCAATGTAATCCCCAGTATTAGAACATGTGCGACATGCGTTCAGTATGCGCTCTGCCGCCAATCCGTCTCCTCCTGGAGAACTAATTAAAAGCGCCAGACCCCTTGAAAGGTCAGTTTCTTGTAGGATAGCCATAAGCATATCCATATCATCATCTGACACAGACACTGGATATCTAAAACTTGTAAAATAAGTAATCACGGGCAACTGTAACAAACTTTCCAATTTCAAAAACAATTCTTTCCGTGTAGGATGTAGTTGCTGAGTTTCACCCCATACTTTTGCGAAGACTGGTTGCCCCATAATTATTTCTCGTTCTTTTTCCATCTAGCCGCAGCAGCCTTGCAGGCGATCTCGGAGCGTTTTCTTGCTGAGAGATTCTTTGCTCTAGCTTTACCGCCTTTCGGGCCGCCGATCTTCCCCAGCGCGGACATAACTCGCCGTATTTCATCGCTAGTAGGTGGTTTGACAGCTTCATCCTTAACTTGTTCTGTGGCAATATCACCAACGAGCTTCGCCAATTGGATGGGGTCGGATGGGCGCTTGAGCTTAGCCATACCTCATTATGGCACAAACCATAGTACTTGAACAGATCAAGCATTTTCAAAGTAGCCCACTACCGCCAAATACTGTTTTACATATTCTGCAAGATTGACACATGGCATGGTGTTTTGCGCAGAGCCATCACGTAGTGATTTAACTCTAACAGTCTGATTTATCAGTTCTTCCTGACCCAGGATAATGGCAAGCTGGGCCCCGGATTTATCAGCTTTTTTGAACTGGGACTTGAAACTGCCACCGCCACAATGACTCATCAGTCGCAAGCCTGGTACCATCTTGCGCAGATCTTCGGCCAGTTTCAAACCGGTCTGGATGGCTTCATCCGCCAGTATCAGGTAAATCTGGGGTATGCCGGTTGAGTCATCCATCGTATTGTCTAGTTGCACCAGATCAATCAGTCGCTCAAGTCCCATGGCACAGCCAATGGCCGGGGCAGGTTTGCCACCGAAGTGCTCTACCAGACCATCATATCTGCCACCGGCGCAAACTGTACCCTGCGCACCGAGCAGATCAGTCGTCCATTCAAATACTGTTTTGCCATAATAATCCAGGCCACGGACCAGGTAGGGGTTGATAGTGTAAGCAATGGCAGTTTCATCCAGAATCGCCCGGAGACCTGCAAAGTGGTCTGATGATTCTGCATCCAGATGATCATGGATGCTGGGCGCACCCGAGATGATACTTTGCATGTCCGGGTTTTTGCTGTCCAGTATGCGCAGAGGATTGTTATATAACCGGTGCTGACTGTCTTTATCCAGTTGTTCCTTGTAACCGGAAAAATACTCAATGAGTAATTCTTTGTAATGATTGCGGGTTGTGGCCGTGCCCAGTGTATTTAATTGCAGCGTGATACTGTCCAGTTTCAGAGTTTGCCAGATGCGGGCACACAGTATGATAAGTTCGGCATCAATATCCGGACCGGACAAGCCGAAAGCCTCCAGTCCGATCTGGTGAAATTGCCGTTGCCTTCCTTTTTGTGGACGCTCATGCCGGAACATCGGTCCGATATACCAGAGTTTCTGGATCTGGTTATGAAACAATCCATGCTCCAGACCGGCCCTGACGCATCCGGCTGTACCTTCAGGCCGTAAGGTCAGGGACTCATCGTTTCGATCCGTGAATGTATACATCTCCTTGGTAACTATATCGGAGAGTTCACCTATAGAACGGGCAAACAGTTCTGTTTTTTCAACAACCGGGATACGTATTTCCTGGTAGCAGTAACTATTGATGACCGCGATGATGGTGTTCTCTATATGGCGCCATGCATGTGCCTGATCGGGCAGGATGTCATGCATCCCCCGTATGGCCTGAATCTTGCCGGACAAGGTTATCTCCTGAAGTGATGGAAGTGGTATTTTAACAAACCTGATGGTGACCAGACACCGGGCCTGTTATTCACTAATATCCTGAGGTTCTTGTTTACTGAGCGTAAATCTGGCAATGCTGCCCTTGGTAAAAGGCTCTGTATCGAATTTATTCCCGTTAAAGTTAACCACAACACCGGACGAATAGCCCAGCAGGACATTGAAAGGGGCGATGCCAGTTATATTGATCTCTTCGCCGGGTTTTCCCATTCCCAGGTATAATTTGTTTTTTCCTGAATCATAGACTTCGATCCACGACGCTTTGCTGATTGTGAATGTGATTTGATCTTCGGGTGTTACGTTCGTTCCGGTAATCTCGGTGCCGGCAGCTCCGGTGGCAAGTTCGATAGCTGTATCTATAGTGGGCGTATCTGTCATGCCAGGCTTGTTTATCAAAATTTCTTTAATCAGTGTCTCGGTTTCCTGTTCTGTTATACCCATGGACAAACCGGAAGAAGTCAATGGCGGCAACTCGGTAGCAGGGAGATCATAAGCTGGAAGTTCAGTTGTCTGGGAATGCATTTGACGATTGTCACTGGTTGTTTCATCAGCAACTGTATCGTTGATGTGGGCGGTTTTTTCAACGACATAATGGCTCTGCAACCAGGCAATTAATAACAGGGCCAGGCCAAATGTGATCAGGTAAGTTACTGCCTTGACCGGTTTGTCGTTACTGCTTATCTGGTGATGTTGCCTGATATCGGGAATGATTTCAGGGGGGCCGGCAGCATCATTTTCATAGAGTTTGATGAGTTCGTCTCCGTTAAGCTGTACCATGCGTGCGTAACTGCGTATATACCCACGTACATAGGTTGGGGCAGGCAGTTTTTCAGCGGCGTCATTCTCCACAGCATCTATGGTATCAACTTGCAGGTTTAATTTTGATGAAATGTCTTTTTGTTCCAGCCCCAGCCTTTCCCTCGCTTGCCTTAATATCTGGCCGGGCGTCTGTTGCGGTAATTCATTACCTGGATGTTGTGATTTATCGGTCATGGTTATTTAAAGCCGGATTCCAGGAGCAGCCCTGCTTCTCTTGAATTTGGAAAATTATTTTTAAGTAATAACGCATAACTGGACAAGGTATTCTTATCACCGAGGTTTTGTTCTATCTGGATGCCCAGCCACAGGCTGTGGGCGGTGTGTTTGGCAACTTCAAGATAACGCTGCAGGTAACCCCGGGCAGACAGATAATTACCCTGATCATAGGACAACTGGCTCATTTGTATCAACGCGACGGGTACTTTTGGATTTTTATCCAATGCATTTCTGAAGTGTTGTTCCGCCATATCCGGTTGATTATTTTCCAGTGCGCAGGTGCCAGCATTGGTGATTGGAATCTCCGGTACTTCATAAAGCGGATTTGACGCCGCCTTGAGAAAGGCTTCCTGCGCCTGGTCATAACGGCCTTCGTCACAGAGGAACTGGCCATAGTTATTGAGCGTGTGTGCATCATTCTGGTTGATAGACAAGGCCTGTTTGAAATACTGTTCCGCCTGTTCAGGTTTGCCCAGCTTTTGATAGAGCAGGCCCAGTGCATTGTAAGTCGGTGTATGGCGCGTGTCGGCGGCCAGTGCCTTATTCAGTTTATCCAGTGCTTTTTCGTAATCTCCACGCTGCATATAGGCAACTCCCAGATTGAGATTCGCTTCCGCCACTTCATTACTGCGATCGGATGCACTCAGGGTTCCGCCTGGCCCCATGATCTGCGCGCAACTGCTGAGACCGGGGATCAGCAATACCAGAAAAATCAGTTGGATTATTTTCATATGCTTTTTTCGACGTGTTGCATTTGATGCCGCCTGGCACGGGAAAGTACCTGTCCCACCAGTTGACCACAGGCAGCGTCTATATCTTCACCCCGGGTTTTGCGCGTGAGAGTTATTATGCCAGCATTCATTAAAATTTCCCTAAAACGATTAATTGTATCTGCTTTGGAACGATTATATTCGGCCCCGGGAAAGGGATTAAAGGGGATCAGGTTGACCTTTGCGGGCAGGCCGCGCAGCAATCTGCTCAAACCAATAGCGTCGGTTTCAGTGTCATTTACTCCATCCAGCATGACATATTCAAAGGTGATGGGTTCACCATCCTGCGATTGTGAATAGCGCCTGCTGGCGTCGATCAGAGCTTCAACGGGATACTTTTTGTTTATCGGTACCAGGATATCGCGCAACGGATTATTGGCTGCGTGCAGGGATATGGCCAGGCTGACATTGCTGATTTCTGCAAGTTTGTCGATACCCGGGATGATCCCGGAGGTGCTGAGTGTTACCCGCCGGTGAGACAACCCGAAAGCCAGGTCATCCATCATCAGGTTCATGGCTTTCAGTACATTATCGAAATTCAGCAGCGGTTCACCCATACCCATCATTACAATATTGGAGATGATCCTGTCCCGGTGCTGGTAATACGCCAGAGCTTTATTCGCAATCCAGACCTGGCCGATGATCTCGCCAACAGAAAGATTACGGTTAAATCCCTGTTTGCCGGTAGAGCAGAAACTGCAATCCAGCGCACAACCGACCTGGGAGGAGACGCACAAGGTACCGCGGTCTTTCTCAGGTATGAATACGGTCTCTATGCAATTTTGTGCATCCACGCGCAGCAGCCATTTGCGTGTACCATCACTGGAGACCTGTTCGGTGACGACTTCCGGGAATTTAATGCAGGCAATCTGTGCCAGCTTTTCCCGCATCGTCTTGCTCAGGTTGGTCATTTGCGCGAAATCCAGTATTCCCTGCTGGTAAATCCACTTCAAGATCTGGCTGGCGCGGAAGGGTTTTTCACCGATGCCGGTGAAAAAGGCCATCATGGCATCGCGATCCAGATCAAGCAGATTGATTTTTCCGCTCATAAATTAGATCACCGCGTTCTACGGCAAATCTCTTCCGGTTTGAAGAAAAAATCGATTTCAGCACGTGCGTTGTCATGACTGTCCGAACCATGCGCGGCATTTTCATGGGCTTCAGGATTGCTCCTGTTGTGATAAGCAAGGTCATAACGAATCGTACCGGGGGCGGCAAATTTCGGTATGGTGGCGCCTATCAACTGGCGGTGGCGCGTTATGGCATTATCACCTTCAAGTACCTGTACTATCACCGGGCCAGAAATCATGAATTCAACCAGTTGTTTATAGAAAGGCCGTGCTTTATGTACGGCATAAAAATCTTCTGCCTGTTGTCTGCTGAGATGTAGCATTTTGGCGGCAACTATACGCAAACCGTTTTTTTCATACCTGGAATAGATTTCACCTATCAGATTTTTCGCTACGGCGTCAGGTTTGATAATCGACAATGTTTGTTCAATTGCCATTTACAGATTCTCCGCGTTAAGTAATTACTGAAATAATTAAACGCGGGATTATACGTGCTTGGCCAATCCCGTAAAGCTAATCCCAACGGTTATCACGGGTCTGGACCATGCCGTTTTCAACACGGACCGGGAAGCAGGTTACGGGTTCGTAGGCCGGCGGGTTAAGGGCTGCACCGGTTCTGATGCAAAAACGCGCCCCATGGCGGGGGCATATGATCTGGTCACCTTCAATAACCTTTGCCGCTTCCAGACCACACCCGAGCATGGCTGAGCCATCATGGCTGCACATATCTTCAATAGCATAATATCGGCCATCCAGATTGAATACAGCGATATCGACATCCTCAATATTAATAAGTCTCGACTGGCCGGGTCCGATTTCCACTGCCGGTGCTACATCAGTCCAGACTGACATGCTGTACCCTAATAAAGCCCGGTTTCCAGTCTTGCTGCCTCTGACATCATGCTCTGGTTCCAAGGGGGGTCAAAAGTAAGTTCAACATTCACTTCAGTGACATTGGGGACAGCCATGATCTTGCTGCGGACATCCTCGGCCAGGAACTGTCCCATCCCGCAACCAGGTGCTGTCAGTGTCATGAGGATATCTACCTTGTTCCCCCCGTCTTCAATGGGATTGATATCACAATTGTAAATAAGTCCCAGATCAACAATATTAATTGGTATCTCGGGGTCATAACAGGAGCGCATCTGGTCCCAGATCATGTCTTCATCTACTGTACCGCCATCGATACGATGACCTTTCGGGTGACTGGTCTCTGTGTCGATATCAAAACCCAGCGCATCCGCATCCCTGGCTGCAATACGCGCAAGGTTGCCATTGATATTAACCGTATAGGAACCGCCCAGCGCCTGGGTGATAAATACTACACTGCCCGCCGGCAATTCGAGCGGTGCGCCGGAGGGAATCAGGATTGCCTCGCAATCGCGCATCAGCGTGATTGGTTCATGTTCGTGTTTGCTGCTCATCGTTTGCCTACTCTGTTGTTACGGTTTTTTCCTTGCCTTCAAGTGCAGTGTGCAGGGTATGCCAGCATAAAGTAGCGCACTTCACCCGTGCCGGATAGTCTTTAACTCCTAACAGGGCAGCAAGCTTGCCCAGATGTTCAATTTCTTCAGCATCGTGTAGTTTGTTGTCTGTGATCATATTATGGAATACATTGAATACAGATTCTGCATCTGCCACTTTTTTCCCTTTCAATGCATCTGTCATCAGTGAAGCAGACGCAACTGAGATGGCGCATCCGCTGCCATCAAAACTCAAATCGGCGATCTGATCCTGATTGAGTTTAAGATAGAGGTTAAGGTGATCACCGCATAATGGATTAAACCCTTCGACTACCCGGTCGGCATCCTGCATCTTTCTGAAGTTTCGCGGGTTGCGGTTATGATCAACTATCAATTCCTGATAAAGGTCTTTCAGATCGAACATCAGCCGAATATCTCCAGACATTTTTTGAGACCTTGCAACAGTCGATCCACTTCTGCATGAGTGTTATAGAAGGCAAATGATGCACGTGCCGTAGCAGGCACATGGAAGTGTTCCATCACCGGCATGGCACAATGATGACCGGTACGTATGGCAATACCTTCATGATCCAGGATTGTACCGATATCGTGCGGGTGTATCTTGTCCAGGGTAAATGACAGGATGCTGATTTTTTCTTTCGCTGTACCAATCGGCCTCAGTCCGTTAATCTTCGCAGATTCTGCTGTGGCATATTGAATCAGGGCCGTCTCCCAGGCGCTGATGTTGGCCAGGCCGGTTTTCGTGACGTAATCAATTGCAGCACCCAGGCCGATCACTCCGGCGATATGTGGAGTCCCCGCTTCAAATTTATAGGGCAGATCGTTAAACAGCGTTTTTTTCAGAGTGACCATTTTAATCATGTCGCCGCCACCCTGATAAGGCGGCATACGTTCAAGCAATTCCTGTTTGCCATAAAGAACACCGGTTCCGGTCGGGCCAAACAGCTTGTGACCGGAGAAAACATAGAAATCACATTCCAGTGCCTGTACATCCACGCCAGTATGAGCAACTGCCTGTGCGCCATCTACGAGTACAACAGCATTTACTGCATGTGCCATATCGATGATCTTTTTCACCGGATTAATGGTGCCAAGTGCATTCGATATATGAACAATAGCAACGATCTTTGTCTTTTCATTTAATAATTTTCTGTATTCTTCCATGATGAGTTCACCATCATCATTGATAGGAATAATCCTGAGCACGGCACTGGTCTGTTCACAGAGCAGTTGCCAGGGAACAATATTGGAATGATGTTCCATCTCGGAGATGATAATCTCATCACCGGGCTTCAGTGTGGAACGGCCGTAACTCTGGGCAACCAGGTTAATTGCCTCTGTTGTGCCCCGGACAAAGATTATTTCCTTTGTTGATGCAGCATTAATGAAGTCTTTTGTTTTTTTTCTGGATGCTTCATACGCCGCAGTTGCTTTTTCGCTAAGGCTATGTACGCCGCGATGAATATTTGAATTGTAGTGGCGGTAATAGTCATCCAGCGTAGTGATCACTGATAAAGGTTTCTGTGTCGTCGCGGCATTGTCCAGATACACCAGCTGTTTGCCATGTACCTCCTGTTGCAGGATCGGGAAATCTGCACGGATAGTGTCAACAGAAAATGTACTCTGACCTGCGGACAATGTTTGCGCTATATTCGTGTTCATGCAGCGAATTCCCGTATCAGATCAGCCTCAGGTAAACGGCCGATAACCTGGTATTCCAGACGTTTCCGGATGGGGTCAAGATTGATCCGGCGGATCACTTCATCGGCAAAGGCAAATGTGAGCAGGCTCTTTGCGGTGTTTTCGTCTATGGATCGTGAACGCAGATAAAACAGCATGTCCTGGTCCAGTTGGCCGACGGTTGCACCATGTGCACATTTCACATCATCGGCGTAGATCTCCAGTTCCGGTTTGGTATCCACTTCGGCATTGTCTGACAACAGCAAATTTGCATTGGATTGCACGGCATCAGTTTTCTGTGCATCCTTGTGCACGACGACCTTGCCATTGAATACACCGCGAGCGTGATCGTTCAGTACGCCGCGGTAGATTTCATGGCTGCTTGTGTGTGGCCGCATGTGGTCAACGCGGGTATGGTTGTCTACATGTTGTTTGCCGGTAGCCATGTACAGACCATTCATCCTGATCCCGGCACCTTCCGCCTCCAGAAGGCTGTGTATATCGTTGCGCACCAGCGCACCACCCAGTGAAATCGAGTGTGACTCAACCTGGCTGTCTTTTGCCTGAGTTATTTTGAGACTACCTATGTGGTAAGCCTGCATGCTCTCCTGCTGTATCTTGTAATGTTGCAGGTGTGCATTTTGCTTCATACACACTTCCGTGACGGTGTTGGTGAAATAGTCACTGTCATTCAGACCGATATAGCTTTCTATGACAGTTACCTGTGAATTTTCAGACAGAATGATCAGATTACGTGGGTGACTTGCAAAAGGCTGATCGTTCAAGCCTGACAGGTAGAGCAGGTTGATTGGTTTTTCAATGACAGCGTTTGGAGGCAGACAGATGAGAGCACCATCCCTGATGAAGGCAGTATTTAATGCCGAAAAACCATTGTGTTCCGCAGCTGAAAATCCGGATAGATGTTCTGCAATCAGTTGTGGATGATCTTTTAATGCACTGGCAAGGTCTTTTATCACCACACCTTCAGGCAGTGCCTTGAGAATGGAATGTCCGGCGGAATAACGGCCGTTGATAAAGACCAGCTCATGACAATCGAGCTCATGCAGACGTAAATTGTCAAAGGTTTCTGTTGAAATTTTTTCAGGGTCAACTGTCGTTGTGTTGAACAACTTGCCTGTAATCGGCCGCACATCCGTATATTTCCAGTTTTCCTGGCGCATGGTCGGGAAGCCAGTCTCCTGCAACAATTCAATTGCAGACTGACGGTGTGCCTGTAACTGATCGCTTATCAGTTCTTTTTGCAGATGTTGAAATTGATCAACATAATGTTTGATGACTGTGGAGTTCATGCGGCAGCGGCCTCCTGCTTGACCCATTCGTAGCCTTTTTCTTCCAGTTGCAGCGCAAGTTCACGGTGACCGGATTTGATAATCTTGCCATCGGACAAGACGTGCACCTGATCCGGGACGATGTAATTCAGCAGGCGTTGATAATGGGTGACGATGATAATTGCCCGATCATGATGACGCAGACTGTTGACCCCTTCTGCCACTGTCTTCAATGCATCGATATCCAGTCCTGAATCGGTTTCATCCAGTATGGCAAGTTTCGGCTCCAGTACGGCCATCTGGAAAATCTCGTTGCGTTTTTTCTCACCGCCGGAAAACCCCTCGTTGACAGAACGGTTCAACAGTTCCTCTTTCAAATTGACCAGCTTCACTTTTTCCTTGATCAGGTTCAGGAATTCAACTGCATCGAGTGGTGGTTCTCCACGGTAGGCACGGATGGCGTTCATCGCGGCCTTCAACATGTAGATGTTATTGACGCCGGGGATCTCGACCGGATATTGAAAGGCCAGGAAAATACCTTCACAGGCGCGCACTTCGGGCGCCATCTCGACAAGGTTTTTGCCCTGGTAGGTAATCGTCCCATCAGTGACGACATAACCATCACGCCCGGCGAGGACATTGGCGAGTGTACTCTTACCGGAGCCATTAGGTCCCATAATGGCATGCACTTCTCCGGCGTTGACCTTGAGGTCCAGGCCCTTGAGGATCATTTTCCCGTCAATCGTGACGTGTAGATTTTTTATTTCAAGCATAAAGGCTTGTCCTGATTAATTTCCTGTATTCGTGACTGTATTCATCCCACTGCGCCTTCCAGAGTTACACTCAACAACTTCTGTGCCTCTACCGCAAATTCCATTGGCAATTCCTTGAATACCTCTTTACAGAAGCCGTTGACAATCATGTGCACAGCATCTTCTTCGGCGATCCCGCGCTGCATGCAGTAAAACAACTGATCATCACCAATCTTTGAAGTTGTGGCCTCATGTTCCACCTGTGCGCTGGCATTCCTGGCCTCGATATAAGGGAAGGTATGTGCACCGCAACGGTCGCCCATCAATAATGAGTCACACTGTGTATAATTGCGTGCATTGGCTGCGTTCTTGCTGATCTTTACCAGACCGCGATACGCATTCTGTCCGTGTCCGGCCGAGATCCCCTTGGAGATAATCGTGCTGCGTGTGTTTTTTCCAAGATGGATCATCTTGGTGCCGGTATCGGCCTGCTGGTAATTGTTGGTGACAGCAACTGAATAAAACTCACCGACAGAATTGTCACCCTTCAACAGACAACTTGGATATTTCCAGGTGATAGCTGAACCCGTTTCCACCTGGGTCCAGGAGATGTGCGAGTTAACACCGCGGCAGTCACCACGCTTGGTGACAAAGTTATAAATACCGCCTTTACCGTTTTCATCACCCGGATACCAGTTCTGGACCGTGGAATACTTGATCGTTGCATTGTCCAGGGCGATCAGTTCAACTACAGCGGCGTGCAGCTGGTTTTCATCACGCATCGGTGCAGTGCAGCCTTCAAGGTAACTGACATGGCTGCCTTCATCAGCAACGATCAGGGTCCGTTCGAATTGCCCGGTTTTGGAGGCATTGATACGGAAATAGGTAGAAAGCTCCATCGGACACCGTGTGTTTTTCGGGATATAGCAAAAAGATCCATCTGTAAACACAGCGGAGTTCAACGCCGCATAAAAATTATCGGCGGCAGGAACAACCGAGCCCAGGTATTTTTTCACGAGTTCGGGATGCTCCTGCACCGCCTCTGAGAACGGGCAAAAGATGACACCGGCCTCGGCCAGTTTTTTCTTGAAAGTCGTAGCAACAGAGACACTGTCGAAAACCGCATCTACTGCAACGCCCGCCAGCATTTTCTGTTCGTGCAGAGGTATGCCGAGTTTCTCGTAGGTCTCCAGCAGTTTGGGATCGACTTCATCCAGGCTTTTGGGCGCATCATTTGTTGACTTCGGTGCTGAATAGTAGGAAATCTCCTGAAAATCGATCGGGTTGTAATGGACATGTGCCCATTTGGGTTCTTCCATTGTTAACCAGTGCCGGTAGGCCTTCAGCCGCCATTCCAGCAACCATTCGGGCTCATTCTTCTTATGTGAGATGAGCCGGATAACGTCTTCATTCAGGCCGGGCGCCACGGTGTCCGCATCGATCTCGGTAACGAAACCGTGCGCGTATTCTTTTTTGACGAGTGTTTCGACGTCTTGAGATTTGGTTGCCATCTATTCCACGGCCTCCTTTACGTTGAAACTTTCACCACAGCCACAGGTTTCCTCCACATTGGGATTGTTGAACCTGAAACCGGCATTGAGTCCCTTATGGACATAGTCGAGTTCGGTACCGGCAAGATAACGCAGGCTGATTTGATCAGTTACGACCTTGACCCCGTTGGATTCAAACACCTGGTCCTGATCGTTAATCGTCTCGACGGTTTCGATCACGTACTGGTAACCGGAACAACCGGTCGGTTTGACAGCGACCCGCAGTCCGATGCCCTTACCCTGTTTGGCAAGAAAACCCTTCACGTGTGCAGCGGCCCGTTCGGTCAAATTAATGAACGCTGGCATGTTTATCTAGCCTCTTCATCAGTTTGAAAGTGCAGGAAGAATCGACATCCTGTCTGGCGGAAACCACTTTTACATTATTACGTTGCACCAGCTCTCCCAATGTGACACCGCTCAGGAATGTTGATATCTGATTGTTCAGGTCTGTCCACAGGTCATGGGTCAGGCAACGTAGATCACTCTGGCAGTTCTGCTGGCCACCACAACGGGTGGTGTCTACCGGTTCGTCCACAGCGTTGATCACGTCTGCTACGGTGATAACCAAAGCAGGTCTTTTCAAGCGATAACCCCCGCCCGGACCACGGGCGCTGCTCACCAGGCCGTCCTTCTTTAGTTTGGCGAACAATTGTTCCAAATAAGCCAGCGAAATCTCCTGTCTTTTGGCAATATCAGCCAGAGTAACCGGGCTGTTGGTATCATGGAGAGCCAGATCCAGCATGGCGTTCACGGCATAACGTCCCTTGGTGGTCAGTTTCATAGCGATTTCCTGTCTTGTTGAACTTGGTAAAAATGTTTATATAAGTACTGTGTTGTCAATCAATAACTCACTAACTATTTGATTAATTTACAGTTAATCACAGAGCCATTTTAGTAAAAGCACCAAAGCAGATATATACAGTTTATATAACATATTAAAATAGTCAAGTATTTAACTTATTGAATTAGTAAGGTATTAATTAGTTAAGTTCAATCTGTATTATTTATAAACCGGAGAACGGGGCGGTAATAATATTTTGTACTTGGAAATTATTAATTTCCTTTCCAGCTGCAAGAAAAATATAATGTTCAGACTTTGGTTTAGGTCAGGTGACTCAAAATAAATAAAACAGGCTAAACCGGGATAACATTAAGGAGATTTGACCGGTATCCGCACTTGCTTCACGTTGAGTTCGCAGATGGGGGGTCAGCAGGAAATGATTACACTGATTGCTGTCGCAACTGACAATTTCCATCAAACATTAATTTAATTTTAACTACAGGCGCTATTAATTAGCCCGGAACCATAACTTGGTGACAACCATTGTCTGAAGAACTCGCGCGAAAATTTACTCTTTATAAGGGAATATCTGATATGGATGCCGATAGTGCTGAAGAGTTACATAATTCACCACATGAAAAAAAGTCATGGCCGGATGCAAAACCTACCACTGCTGATTACACTTCATTTGAGAACCATCCCGGTTATCTTATCCTGCAAAGAAGGAAGGCAGAGGCGCTCAAGAGAAATATTTCCATACCCTTCTTTCTGACGAACGACGCAGCAAATTCAAACAATGCTGTTATTAATGGCCGTCAATATATCAATTTTTCAGGTTATAATTATCTGGGTTTGTCAGGACATCCACAGGTAACTAGTGCTGCCAAGGCAGCCATTGATAAATTTGGCACATCTGTTTCGGCCAGCCGGATAGTATCGGGGCAAATCTCCTTACATGTCGAACTGGAAAAAGTCATTGCCGATTTTCTGGGGGTGGAAGACTGCCTGGTGTTTGTAAGTGGCTATAACACAAACGTCACTACTCTGGGACATCTGTTTGGCCGCAAGGATCTGGTCATTCATGATGATATGGCACATAACAGTATCCTTACCGGTTGTAATCTGACAAATGCCAAACACATGACCTACCCCCGTAATGACTGGGACAAACTTCAGCAGCTTCTGTCCAGGCACCGGGGAAAATATCAAAGAGTGATTATAGTTATCGAAGGTACTTACAGCATGGATGGCAATATTCCGGATCTAAGAAAAGTGGTCGAAATCAAGAAACGCTTTAATACATTATTGATGGTTGATGAAGCACATTCATTAGGGGTGATTGGCGAATACGGTCGTGGTATCGGTGAGTATTTTTCCATTGATCGCAATGATGTTGATATTTGGATGGGATCCCTGAGTAAATCATTTGCCAGTTGTGGCGGGTTCATTGCCGGCAGCAGGCCCTTGATAGAATATCTGAAATTTTCTGCACCTGGCTTCATTTTCAGCGTTGGTTTGTCCCCACCTGATACGGCAGCAGCAATGGCAGCATTTCAGGTGCTTCAAAATGAACCGGAGCGGGTCTCAAAACTGAGAAGTAATACAGAGTTTTTTCTGTCACTGGCACATGAGGCCGGGCTTGATACCGGAATGAATAATGGCGCACCAATAATACCGATTTTCGTGGGCGATGACTTATTGTGTATGCAATTGTCCAAACGCCTGTTTGATCAGGGAATACATGTGCAGCCCGTCATCTATCCTGCTGTAAAGCATAACGATGCGAAGTTACGTTTTTTTATAACCTTACAGCACTCTAAAGAAGAAATTCAATTTACTGTAACCAATCTTGCCAGGGAATTATCAGAGCTCGGTTAAATTGACTTGAAATGAACCGTGGTCATGTGATTATCACAGGGGGTTCAAGCGGTATAGGCCTGGCAATAGCAAGGCATTATGTCAAGGCGGGCTGGAACCTATCCATCATTGCCCGTAACAAAGACCGTCTGGCTGGGGCAAAACAGTATCTCCTGAAGCAAAGCACTGATCCGTCACAAAGAATAGAGACGTTTACGGCTGATGTTTCCTCCCGTTTTCAAATAGAAAATGCAATCGAACAATCAGTAAACTTATTGGATATCCCGCAGATACTGGTGACCAGCGCCGGCACAGTTATTCCAGGATATTTTCATTCACTGCCAGTGGAAATGTTTGAGAAAATGATTGCCGTAAATTATCTGGGTACAGTATATGCTGTTAAAGCAATAGAACCCATGATGAGGAGCAAGGGTAATGGCCATATTGTTATGATATCCTCCGGCGCCGGTTTAATCGGTATTTATGGTTATTCGGGTTATAGCCCTTCAAAATTTGCCGTCCGTGGTTTTGCAGAAGTATTGCAGGCCGAATCTGAACCGTATGGAATCAGGATTTCAGTTGTTTTCCCTCCGGATACAGAAACCCCGCAACTTGTTGAAGAACGCAGGCTTAAACCTCATGAAACAACACTGATCACAAAAAGCGGCGGTGTTATGTCAGCTGATGATGTTGCCAAAATCATCATCATGGGTATCAGCCGGAATAAATTTATTATTACACCGGGATATTCCATGACTGTGTTGGGATGGTTGCATAGTCTTATAAGACCGTTGCTTAACTCCTGGTTTAAATTTCAGATAAAGAGATCTGCAAAAACGGTCAAGTAGCAGGCTGGCCGGATAATGAAGAAAATTGTTATTTACTATGGCTGTTTAAAACAACCGCATTGAATAACTCAGAAAATTTCTCGGCCTGCTTATCCACAGAATAGTTTGTAATCCCGGTTTCATTAAATTGCCATGGCTTTTTTCTATCAAGATATAATTTTTCAAGTTGCCTCATTGCATCAGCAAGATCATGATAATTTGCCACCAGTCCAGATCCTGTTTTATAAATAATTTCTGTAAGTTCATTATTGTCTGATAATGCCAGTATAGGCCGCCTGGCAGCCAGGTAATCATAGAGTTTTGCCGGAAGTTGCAACCTTTTGTAGGGCCCCTCGATCAGAACCAGCACTGAGGCATTGCGCAGACAGTACAGCGTATCTCTCAGGCTGACAGCTTCATGAAGTCTGATATATGTCGAGATATTCATGTTTTGTATATGCTGCAAATCTTCTTCACGTTGTTCACCGTACAATACAAGCTCTGCCTCATCCGGGTTTAAATTGTATTTTTGTATAAATTGTCTGAATAATTCAAATAAATGGCCGGGGCCCTGGTAATTGCGGAATGAGCCAAAATAATGGAGAGAGAATTTATTCTTTTCACCAATATCATCAGGTGCATCATAACATTCCGGATCAAATGCATTTCTGATATATATAAAATGTTCATTATCCAGGGTTGCTCCGTATTTTTCCTGGTATGCAATACTACACATTCTGGTATTCAGAATTACCTTTGCGGCATTATGAAAGAATACTGACTCAAAATGATTGATAAGAAACCTGATTATCCATGGCCGCAGTGACATTTTGAAAGCATGCATGCTCCATGGGTCGCGCAGGTCGGCAATCCAGGGGATGTCCGCCCATTTGGACAGTCTGTTTCCAACTATGAAACCAGACCATGGATCGGCATTTACCAGAATAAGCCTTGGCTTGTACTGTCTTATCAGTTGTTTGCCGGCGCGTATGGCTGCAGGGACCTGTGAGAGATATTGATCAAAAGGTGTATAATATGGTCCATTGGCGGCCATTTTTTTTAATAATGAAGTTTTATTATTTTCCCTGTTTTTTACACCAGGTGGTTTTTGAAATACGGAAGTAAATCGATAGGATACATTAGTTTTTTCGGGTAATAATTTCATAACACTTTTATCACATTCCTGCTGTGATACCGGCGCTGCAAGTACAACCGGATACCAGCCATATCGAGGCAAATGACGTACAATATTCAATGCACGCTTTGAACCGATAGCGTTACTCGGCGGGAATTTGGGTGATATAAGAAGAAAGTTGTTCAATCAGTGTCAATGTTTCCCGGATTTATTTGATTGGGCCCGCGCAAGGCAATGATTTCCGGGAGTTATTGTATAACATAAATACAGAATCATTTAACACCAGAAAAATATCAATATCTTGTATCCCGAACTCGTAATAACTGTTTTTCTCATCCTGTCGCTATTTATCGTGGGCGCACTGGTTATTTTTTCAGCGAGACACATCAAAAATATCAACCCGGACACATTGCCGGAGTTATGGAGATTATATGGTGTGGAAATACTTATTGTGACCGCGGTATTAATTCCTGCTTATTATGGCGGAGTAATTTTAATGATAGTGCTTTTATTATTCAATCTTCGTGCCCATGTGGAAATAGCCCATATACATGGCTACAGGCATAGAACTAATATTATAGCGACAGGTATTTTATTGAGTTCAGTGCTGATTATCACAGTATTTTATTTGTCCACGGCTGAACAGGCAATTAGTTATTTACTGTCATCCATCGTTCTTTTTATAAGTCTGGTTTTATTCATTCTGGTTATGAAGAAATGCCAGACATTTTTAGCCGCGTTGTTTCCGATGCTTATAATTGCATTGTCCATTTCCAGCCTGCTGCAAATTAACATGATGCATGATGGATTCCTGTTAATCATATTTCTTTATCTCGTAACAGAAACAAACGATGCTTTTGCGATGATTTTTGGAAGACTTGTTGGAAAAACCGGTTTATTCCCCAGGATCAGTCCAAAAAAAACATGGGAAGGAATGATAGCGGGCGTAATGACAGCCATGCTGGCAGGGCTGGTATACAATCATCTTGTGTTAAATTATACGGTTTCAGAAGCCAGTATGATTATTGGCCTGATTATTATAAGCGCAATTCTGGGAGACCTTGTATTTTCTGCATACAAGCGTATTTATGAAACCAAGGATTTCATGACACTGATAAAAGGACATGGAGGCATAATAGATATTTACGATTCATTGCTGATTTCAAGCATTACTTTCTACTTTTTAATACAACTAACCGGTTCATCAAATTCGTCACATTCAATAATCTTCCCGTAATCCATTTTTATCAGGCGGTCACAGGCATCAAAATAATTATCGTCATGAGTTACAGCAATGACAGTTTTACCCTCTGCTTTCAGGGATGGAAGGATAGTGTAATAGAAATATTTCTTGAATGCCGGGTCCTGGTCAGCTGCAAATTCATCAAAAACATATATCTGGCGGTTGTCCAGATATGAAATAATGTATGCAAACCGTTTTTTCTGTCCCCTGGAAAGATTTGATGAATTAAATGAGCCATCCTTAATACTTGTTTTATTATCCAGCTTGAGATCACTCATCATGGCAGAGAGTTTATTTTGATTTAAATCCGTAACGCCATAAAGTTTATTGAAAACATGGAAATCAGTGAAGATAGTGGAAAACATTTCACGGTACGATTGGTAGTTTTCAAGATTTAATATATTTCCATTTATCAGGATTTTACCTTCGGAAGGAAGATAGAGGCCTGTTATTATCTTTAATAATGTCGTTTTACCTGTGCCATTACCACCAGCAATGAATAACAATTCACCACGTTTAACAGTCAAATTGATCGGGCCAATGATGAATTTATCATTGTTGTTATGATACCTGAACGAGATATTTTCGAGTTTTAAGTCGTCAAAAGTAATCCTTTCATTAACGTGGCTGTCATCCACCAGTTCAGATAATGATTTATCAATATCGCTTTCCAGTCCATAAATATTCTCCAGGGATATACTGGCCTTTGATATATTCTGGTAAGAAGATATAAGTGATTCAAGCGGCCCGATAAGAAACAATATAGAAGCAAAAAACTGGAAAATTATTGTTTGATCCAGGCTGATGAAAACTGGCAACAGAAACACCACAATTGCAATCAACAAATAGATAAAAATCTGTGTTGTAAGAAAGCTGATCGTTTCCAGTCTGGCAACAGTTGTATTCAGTTTTTTGTATTTACCAGTGACCATGAAGAGGCTATCGTTAAAGTCAGAGCGCTTTGAGTTATTTACTTTAAGTTCCTTGAAACCATTTACAAGGTCTCTCAGTTGTTCTCCAAACTCAACAGCTGCCTTTCGTGCTTGTCTCACTGTTTCAAGAATTTTTCTGTTTTGCAAAAGGTAAATCGCAAAACCGAGACAAATCCCTGTTAACGTGAAAAACAGGGCGATGGGTACCAGCCATGCTATGTATACAAGGCAGAAGAACAGCAATACTGCAGACTGTGTAGAAGTCAAAATACTGGTTGCAACGTTACAGACCATGTTCACATCAAGTCTTAGTTTCTGAAAAAGTTCACTCCTTCCATAATTTTCAATGAAATTTAATTCAGTCAGGAGTAATTTATTACATAATCTGTTCGTCAAATCCTGCCTGGCCTTTTCTATCAAGGAAGAAGAATTGACTTTAACATAATAACTAGAGACGACGTAGAGACACAAAAATAAAATAAAATGGACAATATATAACTGTCCGGAGTTCTGGGACAATGTGCTTGCAGCAGATGCGTTGATGGTGGCCAATAACATTCCACGCGTCATCCCTGATGTCATCGACATGCCAAACAGGGCAAGCTTTGAACCCTCGGCTTCTTTATATATAAATTTTACGATATCAAATGGTATCTGGGTCATGACTGGTCACTGAATCAAAAGCAATATTTATTTTTTTCCCAGCAAAACTCCTCTCGCACGAATGAATCTCTGAATGGCAGTAAAATGGCTGAGGACACCGGTTATTAATATAACATAATAAAGAAACGATTGATTCAAACTGTCTGGCAGGTGGATAAAAGGGGTGAGAATCAGGCCAGTGCAGATCAGGAAAATTCTTTCAAACCGTTCTGTGAGGTCAGGCCATTTCTCATTATTAATTGTTATTTCTATTGCCACCCTGGCTTTATTATAACTGACCAGGAGGGAGCCGGTAATAGCAATAAAACAAACTATCCAGTATTGATGGACATATGCGAGCGTCAGGTATATGGCCACTTCCTGATAGCGATCAGCAACTGCATCAAGATATCCTCCATACTTGCTTGAACTGTTAGTTATCCGTGCAACCGCGCCATCCAGGGCATCAAATGAAAAGCTGATTACAAGGAACAGGCCGAACAAAAGGCTGTTATGATGTAACAGGTAAAATAAACAACTGGTAATAACCAGAATCAGGCCAAGCCAGGTAATCGTGTTTGGAGATAATTTTGCTGCAACAAGACAGGACGCGAGACTGTCCCAGAATATATTTATCTTGCTCTTGAAATGACCATCAATCATTGACCAGCTTTTTCCCGGCCTTAAGGTTTATACTTGTATAAATTTTTTTCAGGGTTGATTCAAGATTTTCGAACTGGACGTTCAGATCATGTTCGAAATTCCCACCATTGTTTGGAAGAGGAGACTTGAAATAAAATCCCAGCCAGTCCTGAATGCCTGAATAATTAATACGTGCAGCAAGATCCATAAATAATATCAGGTCAAGTGCAACAGGTGCTGCGAGTATTGAATCCCTGGCCAGAAAATTAATCTTGATTTGCATCGGATAACCCAGCCATCCGAATATATCAATATTATCCCAGCTTTCCTTGTTATCACCCCGTGGAGGATAGTAATGGATTTTTACCATGTGATGCAGGTCCCGGTACAGATCAGGATATTCATCCGGGGAAAATATATTGTTCAAGACGCTGGTTTTGGTGATTTCCTTGGATCGAAATGCATCAGGATCATCCAGTACTTCACCGTCACGATTCCCGAGTATATTCGAACTGTACCAGCCGGATACACCCAACAGCCGTTTACGCAAGCCGGGTGCAAGTATGGTCTTGATAAGGGTTTGTCCTGTTTTAAAATCTGAACCGGCGACAGGGATCCCGGCTTCATTGGCCATTTGCTGAATGACAGGCGTTTCAATAGAGATATTGGGTGAGCCATTGATGAAAGGTATATTTTCACAAAGTGCAGCGTAAGCATAAATTTGTGTTGGCGAGATTGATGCATCATTGTTTTTCAATCCCAGTTCAAAAGCCTGCCTGTCCTTATGCACATCCATAAGCGGATTATAGATTTCCGTTGACGCACACCAAATCATCACGCCACGAGTACAATTTTTTTTATTCATGAAATTGCGGATATCCTCTCTAAGTAACTCAGCATACTCCATTTTTGTTCTGGCTTTTTTCATTATGAGGGGGTGAAGTCTAGGAACGAATTTTTGATCAAAAACTGCAGGCATCGGGCTGATTGAACCAAGAGGTTCCTGCAACTGGTCAAGCAGATGCGCGTCAAGAACATGGTTTTTGGTGGCGCTTTCATAACAGTTGTCGGGAAAAATATCCCAGCTTGCAAATACCAGATGGTCAAGTTTTGCCAGTGGAAAAATGTCCTGTACGGCCTGTGATACAGAATTATGGACTTTCAGTTTGCCCATCTGCGAATACGAACCTACAGGCAGGGCCAGACCACGTTTTACGGCTTCAACGCCGGCTATCAACGTGCTTGATACGGCACCCATGCCGGGCATAAAAACAGCAAGTCTGCTGTTGCCAGTTGAATAATCATCAATGGGTATAGGCTTGTTCATGGGTGGTTAATAATGGGGTCAGGGATTTTGGAATGTATGATATAACATAATTGAATCAAACAGGTATTTTGATTATCAGGCCTATTAAGGATTATTTTAATATAATCGCTCACCCGGCATAATATATTGAAACGTATTGCTGGTATGCCCCGGTGTTTTCTACGCTCCCTTGTTTAACCGGTAATGAATGAGGAACCGCATAAAACGTTCATCGTAATAGTCTGTTGTGTTCTGATCAGGATAGAAGGTTTGTCTGATTTTTGCTGTTTTTACGGCTTCTTCAAGACTGTTGTGCCAGCCTAATGCGACCGATGCCAGCATTGCCCCCCCTCTGGCGCCACCCAGTTGCGGCATATCCATCTGCAATACAGGTGTTTGAAGAATATCAGCCAGAATCTGGCACCATGCCTGACTGTTTGCGCCACCACCAAGAAAACGGATATTTTCTCCCCGGTTATCCAGTAATTTATTCATTTTTATATATGCCCAGCGTATATTCAGGGCTACACCTTCCAGTATGGCCCTGAATATATCCTGTTTGTTATGGTGATGACCAAGGTTAACAAAACCTGCCCGGTTAACCGGTATCTTCCTGGGCACACACTCGCCCATCAACCAGGGCAGAAACAGTGGACTACTGGCACAGGTTCGAGAATGTTCCACCATACTATTGATTGCCACATAGTCCGGTGTGCCGGAATCCATCAGGCCCAGTTGACGGCTTGCCCAGTCCAGACATAATCCGCCTGATTGTTGTGCAGCGATCAGCAGATAATTGTCCGGATCAGCGGAGCATATCGACCCGATATTATTGTACACATCTACTGTCTGCCGCTTGACGTGTGCACCTGACCAGGAACTGGTGCCGATGTGCAAATGCAGGTCGGAAATCTTGACTGAACCGGCACCCAGTGCACTTGCTGTGACATCACCGGCCCCTGCCATCACAATAATGCCCTTTTTCAGGCCAAGTTCAGCGGCTGCGTTCGCCTGTAACTCACCGATGATATCGGTCGACTTGCAAATCTCGGGTAACAGTTCAGGATTAATACCGAGCCGTGAAAGCAAGGTTGCCGACCAGCATTTTCTACCTGGTTGACTGTTCATAAGCCAGGTGAGGTGGGCACTGTCAGGGGTTGTTGTAAAGCGCCCGCAGCAACGGTAAAGCAGATAATCCTTAACATCCAGAATTTTATGGATTTGTTTCCATATGCCGGGTAACTGTTCACGTAACCAGAGTATTTTTGAAGTCGGATCCCTGCCTGACAGATTAGGTGCACCATGGGTAATCCATAACCAGCGGAGCAGCGGGATCAAGCCATAACCACCCACGCGTATGGTACCTTTTGTAATACGGCCCGCAATGTCTTCAGACCGGGTATCCAGCCAGGTTAAACAATTGGTAAGCGGTCTGCCATGAATATCTACCGGCAATGTGCCGCACATTTGGGCACATATATTAAGGGCGGAAATCGATGAAGTCTTTGTATCTGACGAGCTGACGAGAAATGCAGTTATGCTGCACATGGCTTTCCACCAGTCATCAGGGTTCTGTTCAACCCAGCCCGGTTTCGGGGTAAGAACAGGGTATTTCTGGCTTGCGCTTGAGACTAGATTCCCCGCAGTATCAAACAATGCCGCCTTGACCGACGAGGTTCCAAAGTCGTAGCTAATTATCATAACAAGTACCGGAATTTACGAATTGAAAATAATTGCTCATCATTCGGGGCATGTTCAGGTCAGTGACAAAATTACGGGGCAACTTGTTCTGGATATTATTTATAATGTCCTGATGATCTGCATTCAAGGCATGTTGGAGATGATTAATGCTGAATTTCCGTATTTTATTTATCAGGGGGTAGTATAAATTATGCAGAAGGGAAATCCTATGAAAGTCGACAGTATCCCGATAGATATAGTCTATACATGGGTCGATGATCAGTTACCAGGTTATAGAAACCAACTGCAGCAATATGCCGATAGTAAACATGATACCAACCCTAACAGGACCAGGGACAATCTTGATTTGCTGAAATACAGTTTGCGGTCTGTTGAAATGTATGTCCCGTGGATTCGTAATATATATATATTCACCAGCAGACCGCAGGTCCCGGAATGGTTCAGTTATAGAAACAACAGGATAAAAGTCATTCATCATGATGAAATTATACACAGTGAATTATTACCTACCTTTAATTCATTCTGTATCGCGTCATATGTCCACCAGATAAAGGGGCTGTCAGATTATTTTCTGTATATTGAGGATGACATGCTTTTTGGCAACCACACGGGAATAGATGATTTTATTTCGTCAACTGACAATAAGGTGCTGATCTATCCTAGGATCAGAAAAACAACAAAGGCAGAAAAAAGAAATGACAGTAAACAGGGGCCTTGGGACATGGCGCTGGGGTATTGTAATCACCTGCTAAATATATCCTATGGATGGCGAAACAGGGCCTCGGTTAACCATGTACCGTTGATGGTGGAGAAGAAAAATTGGGGTGACATGATTGAAAAATGGCCCGATTCATTTGAAGTCACAAGGCAAAGCCGGTTCAGATCAAAATTCAATATTGCCCCGGAATATTTATATCCGTATTTCATGTTATATACGGGAAGGGGCAAGTTGAAAGGACTACACAGTACGTATAAAAAGACATTTTATCTCGGGCTTGAAAATAACCGGTTGTTAATAGCCACCGGCCTGGCAATCATAAAACTGATGCAGCCAAAAATTTATTGTTTGAATGATAATTTTGGGAATAATCCGGATGTGCATGTAGTGAATATGACCAGGAAATTTCTTGATGATTATTACCCGGTAAAATCATCTTTTGAAATCTAGTGCGCCCTGGTAAATATCAATATATTGATTGATTAGGTTATTGCATTGGTATTTTTTTGCTTCCTCAACACCCCATTGCCCGAGTTCTTCACGTAAATTCCTGTTTACCACCAGGCTACTGAGTTTTTGATACAGGTCTTCTGCATTACCTGGTTTTGCCAGGCATAAATCTGCCTTTGATTGCAGCAGACTACTGTAACCTTTGTTGGCAGCTGCAACGACCGGCCGGCCGCTGGCCATTGCTTCTACCAGAACAATCCCGAAACTTTCACCATAGAGCGCCGGTGAGCAGAAAATGTCACAACTTGTATAACATGCGGGCTTGTCTGCTTCTTCAATTTGGCCCAGGGTGATGACCCCGGACAGGCCCATGGATTTTATACTCTTGTCAATATTAAGAGCCTCGTTTCCACTTCCGGCTAACAGCAAACGCACATTATGTTGCCGGTCCATCAGTTTACCAAATGCCTGTATGAGTATGTCGATCCCTTTACGATGTTCAAATCGGCCAAGGAACAGGATAGTTACAACCTGGTCACTTCTGGCAATGAGAGGTTTGATATCCGGCGAGAATGCAGTCAAATCAGTACATGGGGGCAGGATGTGAATTTTGTGGCCCGGTTTTTTCACCAAGTGTTCGGCCGGAGCTTCAGAAACAGCAATGGCAGAATCAAGGTGTCTCAATAAAAAAAATCCCAGAATCCGGAAAACAATTTTTGTCAGTATGCCGGTGATATTGTCAGGGGGTGTATCATGAAACGTGGCTACATTCGCTGCATTTGAAGCAAGCAGGATTTGCATTGGCAGAAATGGTGTCCATATCGTGTGGTAATGAATGATGTCAAAATTGCCTTCCCTGAGTACAGCAGACAGTTTTTTTCTGTCCTTTCCATAAACCAGGCTGATATCAAATATGGTTTTGTTAAATTCAATCTTCCTGCTTTTGCCCAGGAAAATGACATCTTCATTGTCTTCCTGAACCTCATTACATCGTGGCGCGATTATTTTTACCTGATGCCCGGTATTTTTTAGTTCTTTTGACAAATCCAGTATATGCGTTTGTACGCCACCTGGTGTATCAAGATCATAAGGACAGACTATGGCGATCCTCATGCAAGACGCCGAACTATGTTCCACTGTGTATATATAAAATCAAGCAGCGAGTAGAACAATATCCATATCATGACCCAGAATAACAATCCGTATATTCCGGCAATCAGAATAAATATTGGCAGTAAATGATCAAGCCCGCTGACAAACGAGAATATATATGACTTTATATTATGGGCAGGACTGCCTTGATAATTACCTGATCCTGCAGGCCGGACATCCGGAAATCTTTTTTCCACATAAATACGGCACAGTCTGGCTGTGACAGCAAGTATTGCAGCCATTAGACAGAAAAAACCTGCAAATCTGATCATGAAGAAATCGTTGCTGTAAGCGGCCTGAACGATAAATCCCAGAGTTGCGTAAAGAGATGTGCGGTAGAAAATATCAGCGATAAAGTCAATATATTGACCTTTTGCACTTGTGGTATTGGTGACTCTTGCAATATTACCATCGACGCAATCAAGAATCGCAATAATTATTGCGCCAATCGCCAGATAAATATAAGCAACTTCCGGATTAAACAGCAGGGCAAATGGAAGCAGCAAACAAAGAAATATAGATGACCAGGTGACCATATTGGCCGTAACACCCCATTGCAAAAATATCGCGCTAATAACAAACGAAATCCATCGGTAAAAAACAATCGCTCCCCACTCCCCGGATAATTCGTCCTGTAGTTTATGGGCAACGTACAGGCGCCTTGTTTCGGAAATCGTATGAAAAAAACGGCTACTCATTGCAGGTGCCGGGAAGAGATATCTTTAATTTCATGGTGATGTCTGAATATTATGGAAGAATTAAAATATTTGTATACCTCCGGGAAATAGGCGGCAGAATATGAGAAAGAAAGGAATGCAATAGTATGTTCGGCAATGATATATAGTTGCTGGGCAAAGTACCAACTCCTGAATATTCCGCTGTCCCTGTTTTCAAAAAGATATAGAAAAAAGAGTGCATCCAGAAAAACAATAATGCATATAAATGCTCTCGTATGGAAAGCATAATCATAGACATATTTCCCGGGCGAAGCACGTCTGGTGATTGATACGCAGACAGTATCTATAATGAATGACAATGTTTGTAAAAAGAAGAAATATTTTGAATAATTGATATGGAAATCCGAATTGGCTTCCAGTGAAATATTGCTTAATAATGCAAGGTACACACCGGCAGTAATACCGCAAACACAGGCGGAGAAATTTAAAATCCTGCATAGCATAATCCATGCATGGTCTAGTAAAGCAAGATTTATCCTGTGGTTGTTCAGTTTAAAAATAAGCACCCATGTAATAACTATGCATGCAGAAACAACAGTCATTCCCACTGTAAATATATAGCTTCCCGGCGCAAACGCCGCTGTCTTGCTGATTGAAGGGATGGTATGCAGAAAGTATTTTGGGTGATGCACATATAGTAGTATTCTTGTAACGACAACAGTGCTTACACCAAGTATAAAAACAACCAGTAGTGAATAAGCCCAGGCCCCCGGACTCATTATGCCCTTCGAAAATTTACCAACTGTTATTTTGTCCACCATAATTTTTAAAGCGGTCAGTAGCCCTGTCTGTTAATTAATGATTATGTATATATTGCTGGTTTCTTTTTTAATTATTTTTTTATTCCTGATTGTCACAACTCCGGTGACATTCCGGCGTGTCAGGCCCGGGGACAATTATAAAGTTGGGAATACACTACATACAATTCCTGAAATCAAAATTCATCGGCCTGTTTTCTACCTCAAAGAGGACGTTTTATGCAAAATGGGCCATTTGCTAGCCCATTTGCACAAAATACTGGCTGATAACAATATACCTTACTGGATTACCTGTGGCACCTTGCTGGGATGTGCCAGGCACCAGGGTTTTATTCCATGGGACGATGATATCGATATCAATATAGAACTTGGATATGTCAATCAGCTGGTTGACGTCCTGGAGAAACACGAAAATGATGAATACCTGCTGTGTAAAGCCAGAGGTGGATACAAATTTGGCTATAACATTTTCCCGCTATATCCCTTTGTCGATATCGTCATGGTGAATAATGATAATGGCGTATTCCGTTTATGCTATCCTCTTGATGAAAATGGACAATGCACCTATGAGGTCGGGAATCAATGGCCTAATGAGTGTTTTGCAGAAAGTGATGTTTATCCGCTGGTCAAAAGGAAATTTGAGGATTTCGAAGTCAGCGTTCCCAATCAGCATATAAAATTATTGCAGCGCATATATGGCAATGATTGTCTGGATGCTGCCGGAAGCAGGGGCGGCATTCCATATGCATACAGTATCAAATCAATTCCATGGCTGATGAACCACTATTATGACAACATAATGTTCAGGCTCGGCCTGCACAAGGGATAATTTTTTAACCAATAGAATAATTCACCGAATGCAAAAGAAACATTATCTGGTTTTTGCGACCAATTTCAAAAACGAAAACAGTTATCTCGCGGAATGGCTGAACTACCATATCATTGCCGGTGTGGATCATTTTTATTTATATGATCAGGACGGTGGTGAAGAAGCCAGGAAAATTCTTGAGCCCTATGAAAAAGCCGGTTTGGTAACCCGTCATGCATGGACCCACTATGACGGTACTCGCTATGACGGGCCCACGCGGAGTTTTCAGATTAACAAGAACCACCTGGCATTTGGCCACTGCGCCAGAAATTACCGTTCCAATTCTGCCTGGATGATGAAAATCGACGTAGATGAATTTCTTTATCCTCCCAAAGGAGAAGACAGCCTTTTACCCTACCTGCAATCCCTTGATTATGAGAATGTCAAAGGACTGCAAATTGGCCGGTTCAATTTCGGAGATAATGATCACAAATCAAAACCGGCGGGTTTGGTGCTGGAATCATATTTACGCCGTGAAGCCCAACTATCGAATCACAAGGATTTGGCGAATTGCCAGTTTCTTTCCGGCAACCGCTTCTGTACCAGCGCGCACTGGTGGCACTATCGCCTGCTGAAACCCGGAAAGATGATCAAGCTGGATGCTGCTGATGGCCTGAGAATAAATCATTACTACACGAAATCGCTGGAAGAATATAAAAATCGCCAGAATGTTTCACGTGGCCGGAAACGCGATGAAGCCCAGTTTGTGGAAAGAAACAAAGGGTGTAATGAAGTTGAAGATAAAGGCATGTTGCGATTTGTCCCGGCGATAAAAGATATGCTGAAAACTTATTCATCTTGAAGCGCAAGAAATATAAAAGCGATTGTTGACCAGTCCGGACAGGGTTTGCTTCCATACCAGATAATGCCGAATACCAATGAAGATAAAGTTGTAATTCTGTGTGCTGATGTCAGCAACAATTGCCTCAGCCGGGCAATTACTCTGGCGGAAATAATATCAAGGGATAATGACGTACAGATTATCGGCTTCTCGAGAGATGGCCGGAATATATGGCCACCGGCAACAACTACCGCAATCGATGTTAAAGCCCTCGAATTCGGGTGGCTAAACAATTGGCACAAGGCCCGCAAGGAAATATCCAGCCTGATCAGGCACTCAAGATTAATCATATGCAAACCAAGATTAATGAGCATGGGCCTCGCATTATTTGCCGGATGTGATCCTGAACAGGTGGTGCTGGATATAAATGACTGGGAACTGGGTCTGGCGCTGGAATCGGGACGGGCAGATGGTCATTTCAATTATCTGGACCTTGCAAAAAATCCGGTCAGCCCGAACTCACCTTTACTCACGCTGTTTTTTGAATCAAGGATCAGGAAATTTCCACACCGAATCGTTAACAATCGCTGGCTGCAAAACCGGTTCGGCGGGGAATTAATCTACGATGTGCGTGATTCTGACAGGTTCGATCCCGCAAAATATGACAGGAAGAAAAGCCGTGCTGAACTGGGAATGGACGACCGGCCATGGATCGTATTCGCAGGCACGCCACGTCTGCATAAAGGGGTAAAAAATATTATTCTGGCCCTGGGGGAAATACAGGGGCAGGGCGCACCAGGATTGCTGGTTTGCGGCGGAGGCATCTCACAGGAAGGGATTGATGAATTGATTAGCCTGTCTACAGAAAAACTTGGAAATACAAGATTCCGTTATATTAAACAATATGACAGATTGAAACTTCCCGGATACCTGGCCGCAGCGGACATTGCCTGCATCCCCTCGGAACTGTCTTCCAATACAGTAGGCCAGGTACCCACCAAACTGTTTGAAGCCATGGCCATGGGTCTGCCGGTAATTACATCGGATGTTTGTGATATGAAGAATCTGGTGGAAGGTATAGGTCTTTCGGTGCCACCTGGAGATGTCAAAGCACTGTCAGCGGCAATAATGTCGCTGTGTTCCCAGCCTGAATTACGCATTGAAATGGGAAACAAGGCCCGCAACAGGGCAGTAAATAAATTCAGTTATAATTCGGCACAATCACAACTGCAGTCAATGTTGAAATTAATACATAATTAATAAATGCTGATCATCAGTGTTTATATGCATGGGCAATTTTGCTGTCAGCTTGGCCGGAATACTGCTTGCGGTAACCTGGTAAGAGTGGTAATACAAAAAGTATGCTTATTGCAGTATGATCATCTTGACTTCCCGGGATGCGTAAACTGATATTTGAAACACCAAGTCATTTTTTCTTTTTAAGGTCTTCCAGTTCTTCATCTACGTGATGCAGATGATCCAGTATGCTATCCAGCGCATTCTGGATCGGATCGGGCATGTCCTTGCGTTCGGCGTAGGCATCGAATCCAATC
>MGYU01000110.1:0-570 GCA_001801885.1 Gammaproteobacteria bacterium RIFCSPLOWO2_12_47_11 | reverse complement strand
TGGCTTCGCGCTGTACACTTTTATCATCCCCGTTTCTTTTGACGACGACATGTCCCGGCACGCCGACAACGGTGGCGCCCATGGGCACATCTTTCACCACGACAGCATTGCAGCCGATACGTGCACCGGTACCGATAGTGATTGGTCCGAGGATTTTAGCGCCGGCACCGACCACCACATTACTTTCCAGTGTGGGATGGCGTTTGCCTTTTTGCCATGTCGTTCCGCCGAGTGTGACGCCATGATAGATCGAGCAGTCGTCGCCGACCTCCGAGGTTTCGCCGATAACTATCCCCATGCCGTGATCGATGAAGAACCTGCGGCCGATGGTAGCGCCGGGATGAATCTCGATGCCCGTAAAAAACCGGGTCAAATGGGCGCTGAGCCGTGCCAGGAACAAGAATTTTTTGTTCCACAGCCAGTGATTGAAACGGTGCATGAGGATGGCCTGGAAACCGGGGCAGGTGAAAATGGTTTCCAGCGTTGAACGGGCAGCGGGATCACGCTCGAATACCACCTGGATTTCTTCTTTGATGGTTTCAAACATATAAGGACTATCTCATAAACAAC
>MGYU01000109.1 GCA_001801885.1 Gammaproteobacteria bacterium RIFCSPLOWO2_12_47_11 | reverse complement strand
GGCTTCATTTGTGCGTTTAACCAATGCAGGGGTGCGTGAAAGTCATGTGCATGATGTGTCGATCACCAAAGAAGCACCCAATTACCGGATAGATTAATAATCAGGGAGCGGGGATAAGGGATCAGGCAAAATCCTCAAAAATCTTTATTAACCAGGTACAGATCCCCGATCACTGAAACCCGATCCTCATCGAAATGAAAGACATCCATTCCGAAAAAGTACTGATACTGGATTTTGGCTCCCAATATACTCAATTGATTGCCAGGCGGGTACGTGAGGCGAGTGTGTACTGCGAAATCCATCCATTTGATCTGCCGGCTGATTCAATAAAAGAATTCAATCCCAGGGCCGTTGTCCTTTCCGGCGGACCGGAATCCGTGACGATAGCCAATGGTATCCGTGCGCCTGACATCATTTTCACGCTGGGTGTACCGGTGCTGGGGATCTGTTATGGCATGCAGACCATGGCAGAACAACTGGGTGGCAAAGTTGAATCATCTACTGTACGGGAATTCGGCTATGCTCAGGTACGCGCCCGCGGGCATTCCACATTGCTGCGCGATATACAGGATTACGCCAATGATCAGGGTCATGGCCTGCTGGATGTGTGGATGAGCCACGGTGATCGTGTCATTGTGTTACCGGATGGCTTCAAGGTGATTGCCTCTACTGGTAATGCGCCGATTGCGGGTATGGCGGATGAAACAAGGAAATTTTATGGTCTGCAATTTCATCCCGAGGTCACACATACACGGCAGGGCGCTGCCATCCTGGATCGATTTCTGCATGAAATATCCGGCTGTGATGCGTTATGGACGACAGCTAATATTGTTGAAGATTCGATTCGTGTGATCCGTAATCAAGTTGGCAAGGACAAAGTATTATTGGCGCTGTCCGGCGGTGTGGATTCCTCTGTAGTCGCTGCACTGTTGCATGAAGCAATAGGCGACCAACTGATCTGTGTATTCGTCGATAACGGGTTGTTGCGTTTGAATGAAGCGGAACAGGTCATGATCACCTTTGCAAAAAATATGGGGATTAATGTAATCAAGGTGGATGCAGAGCCCCGTTTTCTGAATGTATTGAGCGGAATAGAAGACCCGGAGGAAAAACGCAAGGCCATAGGCCGCGAATTTATTCATGTTTTCGAGGAGGAGGCCCACAAAATAAAAGATGTCAAATGGCTGGCACAGGGGACCATTTATCCTGATGTCATTGAATCTGCAGGCGCCAAAACCGGCAAGGCACATGTCATCAAATCCCATCACAATGTAGGTGGTCTGCCGGAAACCATGAAACTGAAATTGGTTGAACCTTTGCGCGAACTGTTCAAGGATGAAGTGCGTAAACTGGGCACACAACTGGGTCTGCCGCATCAGATGGTTTACCGTCACCCATTCCCGGGGCCGGGACTGGGCGTGCGTATTCTGGGCGAGGTGCGTAAGGAATATGTTGATATTTTACGCCAGGCTGATGCGATTTATATTGAAGAACTGCGCAAGCATGATTTATATGACAAGGTCAGCCAGGCATTTACTGTCTTTTTGCCCGTCCGTTCCGTTGGCGTTATGGGTGACAGCCGGAAATATGATTATATTGTGGCGCTGCGTGCAGTTGAAACGATCGATTTCATGACGGCACACTGGGCCAAACTGCCCTATGAATTCCTAGAAAATGTCGCCAGCCGCATCATCAACGAGGTCGACGGGATCTCACGTGTGACTTATGACATTTCCAGTAAACCTCCGGCCACGATTGAATGGGAATAAACCAGTATCTGGTATCTTGTAGTTAGTATCTGGTGATCAATAATAGTAGTCCAGATACCAGATACCAGATACCAGATACACTCCACCATGGAAAATGATGAACACTGGATGCAGCGTGCTCTTGAGCTTGCCCGCCATGCCGAGGTACAAGGTGAAGTCCCTGTGGGTGCGGTGCTTGTATTGAATAATGAAATTATCGCCGAAGGCTGGAACCAGCCGGTATCCAGTCATGATCCTTCAGCCCATGCCGAGATGGTGGCATTGAGATCTGCCGGTGAGAAAATAAAAAATTACCGCTTTTGTGATACGACACTCTACGTCACACTGGAGCCGTGTGTCATGTGCGCCGGAGCCTTGATTCATGCCCGTGTTGCCAGAACAGTATTTGGTGCAGAAGATCCGAAAGCCGGTGCCGCAGGGAGTGTATTCCAGATACTGAATTCGGATCGGTTGAATCATCAATGTGCGATCACCAGTGGTGTATTAAAGAAAGAATGTGCCGGTATGTTGCAGGAGTTTTTCAGGAAACGGAGGAATGCATAGGGGTGAATGACACAGTAATCAATGATCTCGCAGGACGGCTCGGAAAACTGTTACTTGATCATAAATTATTTCTGGTAACGGCAGAGTCGTGTACTGGAGGTGGGCTGGCTGAAATCATCACACGCATTCCCGGGAGCTCAAACTGGTTTGAACGTGGTTTTGTGACCTATTCCAATTCTGCAAAGCAGGAATTGCTGGGTGTTTCTTCCGGAATACTCGATCAATTGGGCGCAGTCAGTAAGGAAACCGCCGTAGCCATGGCAGAAGGCGCCCTGGCCAACAGTCATGCACAAATCAGTGTGGCCATTACCGGTATCGCCGGTCCGGACGGTGGTTCTGAGGATAAACCGGTAGGTACAGTTTGTTTCGCATGGCTACGTGAGGGATCAGATCCCGTGGTTACACAGACCGTTTTTCGGGGCGACCGTGCGCAGATTCGTCAACAGGCCTGTTTAATGGCGATTCAGGGGCTGCTCGATATCATCGAAAGCGGAAAGTAATAAAGAAGAATGAATTAATAATGTGCGTACCTTTTTATTTTCAACTTTTTACCTTTTACTGATATATGGCACGGCTCTTTTTTGCCCTGTGGCCGGGCCCTGAAACACGTGACTCACTGTTAAAAATCAGAGACACACTTCCTGCTGACTGTGGGCGTCTTATCTCCGCCAATAACCTGCATATTACTCTCGTATTTCTGGGTGAAGTCAACGCAGAAAAGGCCGAATGTGTGATGGACAGGGCCCGGCAACTCAGCATAAAACCAGTCACGTTGATACTGGATAATATTGGCTGGTGGAATAAAACACAGGTAGTGTGGTTGGCACCGGCCCATATTCCCGAGGAGATCCCCATATTTGTTGCAGAACTGGCTGCCGCATCAACCCGATGCTCTGTCAGGTTGGACCAGCGTCCCTATCGGCCGCACGTAACCCTGGCCCGCGGCGTAAGACGAAAACCAGTCCTTCATTCGGTTATACCGGTCCAGTGGCCGGTCAGGGGGTTTTCACTTATTCAATCACAAACCATTCCGGGCGGATCCAGCTATAAAGAAATCTGGTCATCTCCATGAAAACGTATGAATTTTCTTTTTTACAGGAGCCGTTCATCTTCGCCCGATTTGTGGGATAATTGGCGCACATTTTAATCAAGCATGGGTGAATATTTTATGGATGAGAAAAAGAAACAGGCACTGGGCGCAGCATTAAGTCAGATAGAGAAGCAGTTTGGCAAGGGTTCGGTCATGCGCATGGGAGATGCCGGCGTAGTACGAGATGTGGTCCCCGTTTCTACCGGGTCACTGGGTCTGGATATCGCGTTGGGGATAGGCGGTTTACCACGCGGCCGGGTGGTCGAAATTTACGGACCGGAATCTTCCGGTAAAACCACACTGGCCCTGCATGTCGCTGCAGAAATACAGAAAGCCGGAGGCACAGCCGCTTTTGTTGACGCGGAACATGCGATGGATCCGAGCTATGCAGAAAAACTGGGTGTACAGATCGATGACCTGCTGGTATCACAACCGGATAACGGTGAACAGGCCCTGGAGATCACCGACATGCTGGTGCGTTCTAGCGCAGTAGATCTGGTCATTATCGATTCTGTCGCGGCACTCACACCCAAGGCCGAGATTGCAGGCGAAATGGGTGACAGCCATATGGGGTTACAGGCACGCCTGATGTCCCAGGCACTCAGGAAACTGACCGGGAATATCAAACGATCAAACACCCTGGTGATTTTTATCAACCAGATCCGTATGAAGATAGGGGTCATGTTTGGTAATCCGGAGACCACAACCGGGGGTAATGCATTGAAATTTTATGCCTCGGTGCGTCTGGACATCCGCCGTATCGGTGCGATTAAGAAAGGCGATGAGGTGATCGGTAATGAGACCCGTGTGAAAGTGGTTAAAAACAAGATCGCCCCGCCATTCAAGGAGGCTGTGTTCGATATTCTGTATGGTGAAGGCATTTCACGGGAAAGCGAGATTATCGGTCTTGGCACGGACCATGGCCTGATAGAAAAAGCCGGCGCATGGTATAGCTATAATGGCGAGCGTATTGGTCAGGGCAAGGACAACGTCCGTATTTTCCTGAAGGAAAACCCTGAAATCGCAAAAGAGATTGAACAGAAGATCCGTGCCAAGTTATTACCTGAAATCAAGGTGATTGAAAACAAGGAGGAAGCAGAAGTCTGAACAAGGATTTGTCTGATATCCGCCAACGAGCACTGGGATTACTGGCCAGACGTGAGCACAGTGCAAGAGAACTGATCACCAAGCTGATAATGCGGGATTATGATGAAGCTACCGTACAGTCAGTTGTCGCAACATTGGCGAAGGAAGGCCTGCAGAGCGATGACCGTTTTGCCGAGGGTTATATCCATGGCCGCATCGAAAAAGGCTATGGGCCGGTACGCATAAAGCAGGAACTGCGTGGACACGGCATCAATGATGATCTGATTTATTTCCATCTTGATATGCATGCACCCGAATGGGAAATGCGTGCAATACGGGCACGTGAAAAACGGTTTGGAAAAAAAATTCCGCAGGACTTTAATGATAAGGCAAAACAGATGCGTTTCCTGCAGCAACGTGGTTTCAGCGGAGAGCAGATGCGAAAAATTTTTGGAACTTCTGATTAACAAAAGGTAATGAGTGAAAAGCACAACTGAAATTCGATCTATATTTCTGGATTATTTCCATGACAAGGGGCATGAAATTGTCCCCAGCAGTTCTCTCGTGCCAGCCAATGATCCTACCTTGTTGTTTACCAATGCCGGGATGGTCCAGTTCAAGGATGTATTTCTTGGCTTGGAAGAACGGCCATATAAACGTGCCACAACTTCCCAACGTTGTGTGCGTGCCGGTGGAAAGCATAATGATCTGGAAAATGTAGGTTACACCGCACGCCATCATACCTTCTTTGAAATGCTGGGAAATTTCAGTTTTGGCGATTACTTCAAGCGTGAGGCCATCACCTATGCATGGGAATTCCTGACCAGGGTATTGCAGATACCGGCATCAAGATTATGGGTCACCGTATTTGAAAAAGATGACGAAGCTGCAGATATCTGGTTGAACGGGATCGGTGTAACAAAAGATCGTTTCAGCCGTTGCGGTGACAAGGATAATTTCTGGTCCATGGGCGACACTGGCCCCTGTGGTCCCTGCAGTGAAATATTTTATGACCATGGCCCATCAATTGCCGGTAGTCCGCCCGGCAGCACTGATCAGGAAAGTGATCGTTATATCGAGATATGGAATCTGGTCTTTACCCAGTACAATCGCGACATGAAAGGCAACTTGACACCCATTCCGCATCCTTCTGTGGATACCGGAATGGGACTGGAACGTATCGCGGCAGTTATGCAGGGAGTACATAACAATTACGAGATCGATCTGTTTCAGCATCTGATTCAATCAGTACAACAACTGGCCAAAAACAAACAGGCTGAAATTACTTCCATGCAAGTAATTGCCGATCATGTCCGTTCCTGTGCCTTCCTGATTACAGATGGTGTCATGCCTGCAAACGAGGGGCGCGGTTATGTATTACGCCGCATCATCCGTCGTGCCATACGTCATGGTAATAAACTGGGAATTAACGGACCGTTCTTTTACAAACTGGTGAAGTCCCTGGATGAAGTAATGGGTGACGCTTATCCGGAATTACATCATGCCAGCCAGGGTGTGGCAAAGATACTGAAGCAGGAAGAGGAACGCTTTGCTGAAACCCTGGAGCAGGGATTGAAGCACCTGGAAAGCGCCATAGCAAAAATGTCCGGCAAGCGGATTCCTGGGGCCGATGTGTTCAAGCTTTATGACACATATGGTTTCCCGGTTGATCTTACCGCTGATATAGCGCGTGAGCGCGGATTAACATTGGACACGAACGGATTCAACAAATGCATGGCTGAACAACGTGAACGTGCAAGGGCGGCCAGCAAGTTTGATATCGATCTGTCCAATATCCCCGACGCTGACCATTTTACGGAATTCAGTGGTTATGAATGTCTGGAGCAGGAATGTACGATAACCGCCCTCTATCAGGATGGCAGGACTGTGACCGGGATCAATGCCGGCGAAAGTGGCGGGGTAATACTGAATACAACCCCGTTTTATGCTGAATCCGGCGGGCAGATTGGTGACAAAGGGCAGTTGGTTACAGACGGCATTATCTTTGATGTCCGTGATACACAGAAACAGGGCAAGGCGCATATCCACATCGGTGATTTGATTCAGGGAAAATTGCAACTGGGGCAGAAGATAACTGCAAAGGTAGATCAGCTCACACGCATCAGTTCTGTCAGGAATCATTCCGCCACTCATTTATTACATGCGGCATTACGTTACGTACTGGGAGAACATGTCGTCCAGAAAGGTTCGCTGGTTGCGCCGGACCGGCTACGGTTTGATTTTGCCCATACCGAACCGTTGAGTGATGATGAAATAAAAAAGATCGAGTGGCTGGTCAATCATAAAATACTCGAAAATGTGGAAACTGAAATCAATATCATGCCACTGGATGAGGCGTTGAAATCCGGTGCAATGTCACTCTTCGGTGAAAAATACCAGGACACCGTAAGGGTGCTGAAGATCGGCGGCAGTTTTTCCACTGAATTATGCGGGGGCACACATGTACATCGAACCGGTGATATTGGCCTGATGAAGATCATTGCTGAAAGTGGTATCGCCTCCGGAGTACGCCGCATAGAAGCTGTGACCGGCGAAGGTGCACTGGCCTGGACAGAGCAAAATCAACGGAAACTGGTAAATATTTCTGAATTACTCAAAACTGATATGGACAATGTAGAGAATAAGCTGGCTGGTCAACTGGAGCGGACCAGGAAACTGGAGAAGGAACTTGAGCAAATCAAATCCAGACTTGCAAGCAGTGCCGGCGATGACATGGTATCCGAGGCAGTGGAAATCAATGGTATCAAGGTAATAGCACGGTTGATGGATGGTGCTGATAAAAAAACCCTGCGCGATACGGTGGATCAGCTGAAAAACAAACTGGGTAGCGCCGCCCTGATATTGGCTGCGGTAGAGGATAACAAAGTCAGCCTGGTGGCAGGTGTCACCAAGGACAAAACTGACCAGATTAAAGCCGGAGAACTGGTCAACTTTGTTGCCAAAAAGGTCGGTGGCAAGGGTGGTGGACGCCCGGATCTGGCTGAGGCTGGGGGAAATGATCCCAGCGGACTGCCGGCAGCCTTGGCCAGTGTTCCGGACTGGATCAGACAGCAACTGCAGCCGGGTTAGTCCGGGATCATTTAAAATTCAGGTCATTTCCGTTAGAATCCCCGCCTTTTGCAGAGTTAGCGGCTAAATCATGGCATTAATCGTACAAAAATTCGGTGGCAGCTCGGTCGGGAGTATTGAACGGATCAATGCCGTTGCCGATAAAGTTGCCGATGCACGCAGGGCCGGGGATGATATTGTCGTGGTCGTTTCCGCCATGAGTGGTGAAACTGACCGGTTGCTGAAACTGGCCAGGGATCTGGCCAAGGCCCCAAACAGCCGGGAACTTGATGTATTGCTCTCCACCGGGGAGCAGGTCACTATTGCCTTGTTAAGTATCGCACTGGAAGCCCGGAACTGCCCCGCACTTTCATTTACCGGGGCACAGGTGTGTATCCGGACTGACCGTGCATACAACAAGGCGCGTATCCTCGAAATAGATGCAGATAAGGTCAAAAAGTGCCTTGCCCAAGGCAGGGTGGTTGTCATTGCAGGTTTTCAGGGTATTGATGATGACGGCAATATAACCACACTGGGGCGTGGGGGTTCCGATACAACGGCGGTGGCCATGGCGGCTGCACTGAAGGCCGATGAATGCCGTATCTATACGGATGTGGATGGCGTTTACACAGCCGATCCCCGGATCGTCTCGAAGGCAAGGCGTCTGGACACTCTGACTTATGAAGAAACGCTGGAGCTGGCAAGCCTGGGATCGAAGGTTTTGCAAATCAGATCAGTCGAATTTGCCAGTAAATATAATGTACAACTGCGTGTGCTATCCTCTTTTGAAGAAGGACCGGGCACGTTAATTACTGCTGAGGATGAAACTATGGAACAAGCGATAATTTCCGGGATTGCCCATAATAAAGATGAGGCAAAATTGACGATTGTGGGCGTACCTGACAGACCTGGAATCGCCTACAGTATTCTCGGGCCGATCGCAGATGCCAATATTGAAGTGGATATGATAGTACAGAATGTCGGCGTGGATAACCTTACGGATTTCACGTTTACCGTGCACCGGAATGATTATGACAAGGCAATGGCTATACTTAAGAAGAGCGCAGCCGGTCTTGGCGCCAGAGACATTAACGGTGATACCGGTATAGTAAAGATATCTGTTGTTGGTGTCGGCATGCGCTCACATGCGGGTATCGCCAGCAAGATGTTTAATGCCCTTGCCAGAGAAGGTATCAATATAATGATGATATCCACTTCTGAAATCAAAATTTCAGTCGTAGTAAACGAGAAGTATCTGGAGCTGGGAGTCAGAACCTTGCACTCCGAGTTCGGGCTTGAAAATGGCCAGAGCAACTGAAGTAACGGCTATATTGTCATCTTGAAAACAGATGATAAGGGACAATTTTGTAAAACCAGGGTCGAATACTGGAATTGAAGCATAACAGGAGAAGTTCAAATGCTAATTTTAACTAGAAGGGTTGGTGAATCTTTGATAATAGGTGACGATATCAATGTCACAGTGCTCGGCATCAGAGGAAATCAAGTGCGCATCGGTGTAAATGCACCGAAAGAGATCTCCGTTCATCGTGAAGAAATTTACGAACGTATCCAGCAGGAAAAGAGCGGTGGGGGACATTCCGATCAGTCAGACGAGGACTAGCGCTTAACATGAAATAACACTTGATGTGTTATTTCGTTATTTTATGGAGAGATGGCCGAGTGGTCGAAGGCGCTCCCCTGCTAAGGGAGTATACGTCATAAGCGTATCGAGGGTTCGAATCCCTCTCTCTCCGCCAGAAACCCAGTTACAAGTTACAAGTGATAAGTCACAAGAAAAAAATACGTTGAAGCAGATTATCAATATTGCTTATAACTTGTAACTTGTAACTTGTAACTTGTAACTTGTTACTGTCTTATGCGCCCGTAGCTCAGTTGGATAGAGTACCAGGCTACGAACTTGGGGGTCGGGAGTTAGAATCTCTCCGGGCGCGCCAAATAAACAAGCCCGCACTCAGCGGGCTTTTTCATTTGGTGTGTTGGGGGGTAGATGAGAACTCCTCAGTTCGACAAATTCGCCGGGAACAAATTTGAACAGGGGAGCGCAGCGACGCTGGCCCCGAAGGGTGGAGTACGATGTATAGGGATATACAAGTGTCGCGGGTGCAGGATGCACAAGAGCGACCATGGAAGTACGGAATAATCTCTCCGGGCGCGCCAAATTAAAAAGGGTCCCAACGTGGGCCCCTTTTAGTTTGTGAATTGTGATTCCACTAACATCCGGCCCACTGAAGAAGTGGGCCGGATTGTCA
>MGYU01000108.1 GCA_001801885.1 Gammaproteobacteria bacterium RIFCSPLOWO2_12_47_11 | reverse complement strand
TGCAGTCGTACCTTCCCCCGGAGGAGGAAGGGGATACTGGCATGCGCCAGAATGACGACTCAAAAGATTATTGGGACTTAATCAGAGCTTCCTTAGTTAATACAATCAGTTCCTGTACAGCCCCTGACAGGTACAGACCAGTTGGCAGTATCCTTCTCGCTGTATGTATAATGTGTCATTCAGCCCACCAGCCGGAGAAAGTTTTTGCCGCAAGCACAGTCAGAGATGCAGATTAAGATCGACGAGACACTGGACGCCAAAGGCCTGAATTGCCCACTGCCTGTCCTGAAGACCAAGGTCGTGTTAAATAAAATGCGCCCGGGTCAGGTGCTACATGTCGAAGCAACAGACCCGCATGCTGTCATCGATTTTGAGGCTTATTGCGCAAGGACAGAACATGAACTCATCAAGATTGTTAAATCCAAAGATCTGTTTGAGTTTTACATCCGCCGTGCAGAGCACCCCAAAAAGATCTGACTCAAAATAGATATCAAAAGCCACCAACCCTATCCCATTTTCCTGAAACCTGGGCAAGTTACGAATCACTTCGATTAGGTATATTTCCTGTACGCCTTTTGATGTATAGCGTTATATACAATATTTAATGTATAACATTGTTATATACAAAAATTATAGTAGTATTGCCGTTCTTTAAATTTTTCAGATAATTAAGGGGTTGGAGATGGAAGGGAAAAAAATCCTCATTGTCGATGATGACCAAACCACAGCATCAGTAATGCAGCTCTATGTCTCCAATTTAGGGTACCAGGTCATAGGTATCGCTACAGACGGCAATAATGCAATTAACATGTCCAGAGAATTGCGGCCGGACCTTTTGCTCATGGATATCTATCTGGGCAAGGGATTGGATGGGATTGATTCTGCAGAAATAATACACAAACATTTCGGCATACCCATTGTATTTGTCAGCGCTTTTGCAGACGAAAATACCCTGAAAAGGGCCAAAGCAGTTAATCCTATGGGATATATCAACAAACCCCTGCGCGAAACCGATCTTAAAACGAGCATTGAATTTGCGTTGGCAAAATCACCGCCACGAAATAAAAATCAGTCTAATACCGGTATTTCATTTGAAAATATACTAGTCAGTCTTTACTCACTTACCCGGTCAGAAGCAAGATTTTTGGCTAAACTTGTAGAATATCCGGAATTAAATGTTGTGGCCGCAGCCTTGAATATCAGCCTGTCCACTGCGAAGACACATTTAAAACGGATTTACCGCAAGACTGATACTAACCGGCAATCAGTATTGGTACACAAGATCGTTACCGGCCCGGCGGGCTTCCTCTTACAGAGAAATATCAATCAATCTTCCTGATGGATTTCAAAATCATGTGTGATTTTGGCCATTGCCCCCAGCATAATTGAAGCCGAACAGTATTTTTCTGCCGAAAGATCGATGGCTCTTTTGACATTCTTTTCCTTGACGTTCTTGCCAGACACAATGAAGTGCAAATGTATATCAGTAAATATTTTTGGATGGCCGTCAGCCCGGTTGGCGGTGATTTTCACGTCGCAGTCTGTTATCTCTTCTCTGGATTTCTGCAGAATGGAAACTACGTCATATGTATTGCAAGCCGCCATACTCAACAATAACATCTCCATGGGGCGTGGTCCCAGATTACGGCCACCACCTTCCGGCGGACCATCCATTACGACAGTATGTCCACCAGATGATAATCCGATAAATGCAGCACCCCCCGCCCAGCGTAATCGTGTTTCCATTACAATCTCCAACTCTGGTTCAAAATATGGAAAAAGGGTAACATAAGCCATCAATTGCAGGAATACCGCCTTAAACTTGCGTTTCCTGGCAAATAGGGGGGAGTAACACTATGGCCAATTTGGTTCCTGGTGATCAAAACGCTGTCATTTCGCGCTTCCTGGAGCATTGTCACCAGAAGCAATATCCTGCCAAGAGCGTCATCATCAAGGAAGGCGACCCCAGTTATGAACTTTATTACATCATCAGCGGATCAGTGACTGTCCAGATTGAAGATCTCAAAGGCCGGGAGATAGTCCTCGCTTATCTCAACCCGGGTGATTTTTTCGGTGAAATCGGCCTGTTTGATGATGTCCATAAACGCACTGCGTTTGTCCGTGCAAAAACCAAATGCGAACTTGCCAAAATTTCTTATGAACGCCTGAAATCGCTGCAATCACTATTCCCGGATTTGCTCTTTTCCATCGCTTCCCAGCTCGCCATCCGCTTACGCAAGACCAGCACAAAGGTCCGGGATCTGGCTTTTACAGATGTACAAGGCCGGGTTGCGCGGACTTTGCTTGATCTCTGCAAGGAACCGGATGCCATGACCCATCCAGACGGTATGCAAATCAAAATTACCCGCCAGGAACTCGGCCGTATTGTGAGTTGTTCCCGTGAAATGGTCGGACGTGTGCTGAAAAGCCTGGAAGAAGATCACCTGATATCCGTCGCCGGCAAAACCATCGTCGTATTCGGAACAAGATAATTCAGGGGATTACCCGCCCCCAACCTTGACAAACACCCGTCCAGTTTGGACAATCCCGCTTCTTTTAATTCACCTGAACATGGAAAGACCCGGCCAAGCCAAAACCCTGATACATTATTGGTCTTTTTCAAATATATGGACATACATTGAAATGCTGAATATGAGTGGAAATGATCTTTAAACTTTTCACTTATAACTTGTTACTTTTTACTGATTTTCATGGCTATGTAGCTCAGTTGGTTAGAGCGCGGCACTCATAATGCTGAGGTCAGTGGTTCAAGTCCACTCATAGCCACCAATCATTTTTTACTGTCCGCTTACGACCCATTGCAGACATTCATAATGCTAAGGTCGATGGTTTAAGTCCGTTCAGAACTTATAAATATAAATTGTGTAAATCACGACTCCATGTGCCCACTCTCTGACCTGTTAGTTTGAAATTATTTTTGATATTCTATATGATTCCAGGAGTCTTTCACTTTCTTCCTTAAAAAGGATTTCATCAGATAAAAAACCGATACGTATAGGTGAATTACATTTCATGCATTTGTTTATAGAATCACCATATAAGCCTATTACTTCCTAATCTCCCTGATCAATTTTAGGGCTAGATCTTTGTCCGCAGCTTGGACATTTCTGACTCATTCCGAAAATTATTGGCAGGATTGCCATTGTTTATTTCCAATGTATAAAACTTTATAACAAATTTGAACCATATATAAAATTAATCGGAGACCTCTAACGTGTACATGGTGAATTACTAATTCACCATGTACATCTTTAATTCCCGGTTTTAAACCTGGTGGCCTCATCCGAGCCGCCAGTAGCGTCGCCCTCACTATATGAGTGTGCACCCGTACCAGCCAGTTTTCCTCCTTGAACAATCAGGTATTCATCCCTTATCGGTTTTGCATCAAACCAGCACTCCAAAATCTCCCTTACCCCTGCAGCGTATCTTGCCTGAGCCGAAAGTGACGTTCCTGATGTGTGTGGTGTCATCGCGTGGTTGGGCATACTCCTCCACGGATGGTCCTGGGGTGGTGGCTGTGGAAACCACACATCGCCAGCATAACCAGCTAAGTGACCTGACTCCAGCGCCTTTGCAACAGCGCCCCGATCACAGATTTTCCCTCTGGCTGTATTTACGATATAGGAACCACGCTTCATTTTGCTTATCAATTTCTTGTCAAAAAGGTGTTCTGTCTCGGGATGAAGTGGGCAGTGGATGCTCACGATGTCGCAAGCCCGCACCAATGACTCTGCATCCTTGTGAAACGTCACCTCGAGTTCTTTTTCGACCTCGGCCGGTAGCCTGTGTCGATCGGTGTAGTGAAGTTTTACATCAAAGGGTTTCATGCGCCTGAGCACTGCAAGCCCAATGCGCCCGGCAGCGAGGACACCGACATTCATTCCTTCGACATCATACGATCTGGCAACAGCGTCGGCTATGTTCCATCCACCCTTGATGACCCAGTTATATTGCGGGATGTAGTCACGCACAAGCGCCAGGATCATCATGACAGCGTGTTCCGAAACACTGATGCTGTTACAAAAGGTAACCTCGCATACTGTTATGTTGTTGTCGATTGCAGCCTGCAAATCGACGTGGTCCGAGCCGATCCCGGCCGTGATAGCCAATTTGAGGTTCGGAGACTTCGCAATCCGTTCGGTTGTAATGTACGCGGGCCAAAATGGCTGAGAAATTACAATATCAGCATCAACTATTTCCTTCTCGAACACCGAATTTCGGCCATCCTTGTCAGACGTTACGACAAACGTGTGACCACGATCTTCCAGAAATTTTCGCAGGCCAAGCTCCCCTGAGACACAACCGAGGAGGTCGCCAGGGGAAAAATTGATAGCACTTGGCGATGGCATTGACTGCCCGTCTGGATACGCCGTGAGCATTGGAATGTCATCACGTGCATATTTAGGCGGGTAACCATCGACAGGGTCATCATAAAGTACGCATACGATCTTCTGTTTCTCGTTAGGACTGTTCATTTTTAGCCACCTTGGATTCCTTAAAATAAAAGGGCGCAGGCATTAGGGGATGTGAACGCCTGCGCTAAGGGTCCCACAGCAGTATGTGGGGCGGGGAGAAAACTGAAGTATTTCATCCGTATAGTCATTGGATTCATCTCAAAAACACCCATTCTCAGCCTGGTTCTATCTTTACATTTAGTATGGAAACGAAACTAATTGATTAGCCACAGGATGTCAATATAGTTTCGATACGAAACTATCTAAATCCGGCCTGAAAATGGGTCTGGGATCCTAGACGGAGGCCTTTAAATCGCACGACATCCGACACTCATCATGGTTTTTCAGTTACTTAGGATCACCTGGTTTGAAGGGAGGTAGTATTCTCTAATCTTGGATTATGAACCCGTTGGCAGGCTGATGGAGCCAATAGCCAGACGGGGTGAACGGATGAAAGTTTACTGAACCGGTTGGAAACTGACGCAAAGCTGTTCGATTTCTGCTTCTTCGAGCGGTTCATCCATCAACGTACAGATGTAACCTGATTCTCCCTTCTGGCTACTGTCGTCTTTTTGAAAATAGTTACAGTTTGTGCACATCCCAAAGAGGCGTTTGCCTTCCTGCTGTGCAAGTTTGCACAACATGCGTTCTAGACTACGGGCGACAGTACGGTATTCAGATTCCGACAGTGTACCGGCTGCTCCCACCAAGGCCTCGAAGGGATCATCTGAGAGCATCTTCTTCGATTTATGGGTCAGATTGAAGTGTACACTGCGGCCATCGGTTTTCGAGCGCTTGCGCGTAAGGTAACCGCTCTGTGCCAGACTTTTGATTGTCTGAGATGCTGTGCCACGGGTAGTGGCATGAAATTCGGCAAATGCCGACATGGTTCGCGAGAAGCGATTTGCGCGGGAAAAGTATCTCAGTGCCGTCCACTGTGCTGGTGTTAGCCCGTTAGCAAACGATTCTCCATAGGTCATACGACCTAATTGGGCGACCAATTCTGCGACCGTGCGCTTACTCACATTTCGTTTAGCAGGCATTTGCAACATAGTAGCGTTCCCATACCATCTTGACAAGCTGCCTTATATCAATTACTTTGATTCCGTTATTAAAACAGTTGAAAACTATCAATCAGCTCTTAATATCGTTTAATTGAAATGGCTATTGGTGCCGTAGTAAATGGCAAACTTGTTCATCCACCGGCAGTGAATGATTCACGTCTGACTCTGGGCCATGCTGATCCAGTGGTAGCCATTGAATAATGTTTTGTAGTAAATAATTTAGGTATTAGTTAATGACTGTAGCAGAAAGTGAAATACCAGAACCGTTAGTATTCAGTACTGCGGCTGTGACAAAAGTGAAAGAACTCATTGCTGAAGAAGGCAATGATGAATTGAAGTTGCGTGTTTATATCAGCGGTGGTGGTTGCTCAGGTTTTCAATATGGTTTTACTTTTGACGAAAATATAACTGAAGGTGATACAGTTGTTGAAAGGGGGGGTGTAAAGTTACTTATTGACCCAATGAGTTATCAATATCTTGTTGGGGCTGAGATTGACTATACAGAAGGTCTGGAAGGTGCTCAGTTCGTAATACGTAATCCTAATGCACAAACGACCTGTGGTTGTGGCTCGTCTTTTTCAGTTTAAAGTAATTTTTTGCAGTTATTTCATCACGCTTTACTTCATATATAGCCCCTAATAATACAGATTCAGTAGCACCCGCCTTTTCATTATCTGCATTATTCTATGCGTACTAATGTCCGCTCATGGCCGATATGGAACATTTAAAATGTGCCCAATTGAGACTGGGTGAGGCGGGATTGAAACCCGATTGAAATGGGTTTTGGTTGGGCACAAGCACTGTAAGTGACTGTTTTTACATGTTAGAGTTACAGCTCATAATGCTGAGGTCAGTGCTGATGAAAACCTTCCCTGGTTTTCACCCTGCGGGTATGCTTCGCATGTCCCGATTTGATCCCGTCAAATCGGTCAAGTCCACTCATAGCCACCAATCAGTTTTACTGTCTGCTTACGACCCTTACCGGACATTCAGCACAAAACCGGATATACATACGCGGCTTATATTTAAAACGGGAATTGTTTGCTTAACAGGAGGAGTCCATATACAAAGAGGACGTTTACCATAACTGTATCGGTTCGTTGCTTAACGGCACCATATTGAATTAATGCGTCCCTCTTGATGGCATTGTTATGCCTGCCTCTATTTATTAAGATCATTCAAATCTTCATAAACAATCGCGGGTTCAGTATTTAAAAACACCTTTTCGTTTAACTCGCTCATACAAATTGCATTTAGAGTTACTTCTTCATACAACCAATAATACATGTCATTCACGAAGATGCCATATCTCCAATTATATTTACATTGTATCCATTTATTATTTAGTGCACCAACTATTCTAGGCGCTTCACCAGGTTCCGATACGCCAAAATACTCAAGAACTTTGCTATCTAAACAAACTTGGAACCTATCAATTTTGATTTTCCCATCTGTTAACTGCAAATATTTTACTCGATCTCCTTGCAAATCATCGCCATGCTGGTCTATTACACATTTCTTGTTGAAAACATAAAAAGCTGGCGGAAAAATTATTGGATATTTATCCGGTATTTTAGCGCTTTCCAAAACATGTGTTTCTGATCGTTGACTCTTGTCCCATTGCTTGATAACTATTTGTAAAACTAATATGCTCATTCTTTGTGATCATTTCTCTGAAGGCATAACGTATACAACTATCTTACGCACAATTCTACCAGACGTGTCTAGCTTGCTTGGCCATATTTTTGTTTTCTCAGAAAGGTGGGGTAAAAGCAATTATAATTGAATCATTAAAATGAAAGAATTACCAACATATGTAGGTTGGAACGCTGATCAACAAAAAATTGAAGAACCGTTACCCGGTGCCTTTGCTAATTGTAGACTTCCAATGCTTCCCTTTAAACGGTTTCCAGTTATCCTTTTACGAGATTTCCTACCAATTGGATTAAATAAAGGAGATAAAATTGATGCTGAATATAGCCCGATAGGTGTAGTGTATTTGGCTAAACGTAGTGTAAATGATGAATACCAAAAAACATTTTATTCAGGGGCAATAGAAGGGAAAGATTATGAAAAAGATAATGACGAAAATAGCCATTAGAGGAAAAGTATAGTCTTTGCTATATTTGTAGTCTTACGAACGTCCGCTTTTGGCCGTTATGAGACATATAAAATGTGCCCAATTGAGACTGGGTGAGGCAGTGCTGATGAAAACCTTCCCTGGTTTTCACCCTGCGGGTATGCTTCGCATGTCCCGATTTGATCCCGTCAAATCGGTCAAGTCCACTCATAGCCACCATCTCTCGTACAAAATTTGTAATTCCTATTTTATTGGAAATAACATAGATACTCTTTTCTTATAGTTTCTATATTCCTCGCCAAAATATTTGATTAAATCATGTTCCTCAAATTGCAGTGCAACGAGAATATATAATGTAGTAACCACTGCAAAAAGCAAATGGCCAACTGTCATATGCGGTGATGCCCAAAATGCAATTATAAAACCTGTCATTATAGGATGACGAACATACCGGTATAGCCATGGGGTCTTAAAGCCAAGATTAGCGTATTCTCTATCTTTGAATTTCAGATATACCTGACGTAAACCAAACAGATCAAAGTGATTTATCATGAATGTTGATAACAACACTACGAGCCACCCAATCCAGAAAAGTATATTGAGAATTTGATTGCCAACAGGGTTTTCAATGCTCCATATAACACCAGTCATTGGTTGCCAAAACCAAAAAAGAAGCACCAGAGCGAGACTGGATAATAAAACATAGGTGCTCCTCTCAATCGCTGCCGGTACAAATCTTGTCCACCAGCGTTTGAATGCAGGTCTTGCCATAATGCTGTGCTGAAGCGCAAAAATACTCAGCAATATTACATTTATAATTATAGCTGATATGATGGTTGTGTCTTCAGAACCACTATCGATGGATTTTGGCACAATTAAGTTGCCCACAAACCCGATCGAATACAGAAATGTAATAAAAAATATTATGTATGAAATGATTCCATAAAAAAATGTTAGCAATTTAGCCATTGGTGACGCCCCCTGATTGGTTTTATTTTATCAGCACATGCATAAACAAACTTACCGGATAATATGCATAAACGATTAAATTGTACCAAAGTGAAACAGAATTGAAACCACATTGAAACCCAATGTGGACCGGGTTTTGGTTGGGCACACGCACCGCAAGTGACTGTTTTTACTTGTTAGATATACAGCTCATATGGTCAAGTCCTCGAAAACTTGTTCCAGACGTTTATTACCATAACGGTTGGTTGTATTTTTCATTTGATTACTATGCCAAAAATATGCCCATTAATGATGATTAAATTTAATGTTTAAATCGTTAATACTATATTTAAGAAATCACTCAAATGTGACCGCGAACAAATGTGACCGCGAAACCGCTTTGTAGTACTCGGCCCTTTAGTTCAAGAGGATAGTCTGCCATGAAAATAAAAAAACTGCTCAGTTATGAATGGGACGCGATTGCAGGAATCCTCGCTGCTGTGGTTGGCATTATCCTGCATTTGCTGCACGTTGTGGATGAGCGTGTCATCCTGCCTATCGTGCTTGCCCTGATGGCACTTTTGTTTATCAACTTCATGCGCCATACCCGAAACAACGAATTGACGGCCGAAGAGGTGAAACGGACCGGACACACAGTCCGCAGAATCCAGGCGGCTATCAAACTGCCTGATATAGTACTAATAGGACCGCGACATTTGCGCTCTGTCAACGAGCAATTCGCACGCGACATGAGTGGAGATGCAATCTGGTTCAATGTCTGTCTGTCCATGTACCGGCCCCAGCCCTTATTCGACACACTGCTTCGCCCTGCCATAGAAAATTCCATGGTTAGATCGATCCAATTTGTGCTGGATGAAAGTCAAAAGGAATTGTGGGAGGGTATTGTGCAACCAAAAATCGCCGTCTGCACTGGCCACACTAAAGTGAGAGAACCCCGCTGGTGCAAGCTGAGTAAGAATATTTCATTCATTCTCGCCGATAACCAGCAGAGCGGGGGCACAGAGGCATTGCTCAGTTTCTGGGACGAACCCTTTATGGCCCAGTCTACAAGTCGGGATATACCACGTTATATTTTTCATGTGCAGAAGAACTCAGAACTTTTGACGCATTTAGCGGATCTAGAACGCAACTATAGAAACAGTTGATACAGTTGGATAGCGGAACATATTTAATCCAAATCGACTCATTTACAGAGAAACTTTTAGTGTCAGCCTAACTATCGGCTCCAGGCAATGCAATAATATACGCGATCAAGCCCGATCGCCCATGCTTTTAACCGATAAATTAAGTACATTATTATTTTGCTTTTTATAAATCCTTCAGTAGATCTGATTCAGAATCTCATGATTTGGATCTGTGGCAAAATGTGGTAATTGATTATTCATATTCAGGATTTCCTGGCGAATAATTTGCAAAAACATCTTTTTGTCCCCGTTCCAGCGTACGGCATTACCGATATAAACATCACATACAAACGGAACCGGAATATATGCATCTTTAGGAAGCACCTTTCCTGTACCATCGATAAAGATCGGTATAACAGGCACATCAGGATGTCGTCTGGCAAGATGAGAAATCCCTGGTTTAAACGGACCAAGTTGTCCGGGTATGCCACGCGTGCCTTCAGGAAAGATGATTAATATCTCGTTTTTTTCCAAAGCTCTTGAGCATTCATGTAGCGGGTCACCATCACTGGGAAGAAATCTATCACGATTAAGCGGGATAAGCCTGAACAGATGGATCGCACACCAGGCTAAAACCCGGTTGCGAAAAAAATAACCACGTGCACCGACAGGACGGAATTTATCAAGCAATCCAAGAGGGAAGAGTGATATTATTGCCGGAACATCAAGATGACTATTGTGATTAGCAACCAATATCGCAGCGCCTGACGCCGGTAATCTTTCCCGGTAAATCAAATTCAAACCAACAAAACCCAGTAAGAATGGTCTTATTAGCAGCATATGAATACAATAACGCAGAATTTTGAACATATCTGCACTTAATAAAGTTTGAACTGATAGATGTAATGAAAAAACACCGGGGCTGTAAATAACAAACTATCTACCCGATCCAGTACACCACCATGTCCAGGTAATAACCTGCCGGTGTCTTTTATTCCCAGATCACGTTTTACAGCAGAGATCGTAATATCCCCCAGAAATCCTGCAACACCGATAAGAATACCGGCAATCAGACTTTCCCATGTCGTGAACGATGTCAACCAGGGTCCGATTAATACAGCAGATAGTATGGTAATACTTAATCCACCTGCAAATCCTTCCGCTGTTTTATTTGGGCTGACTTTAATAATTGCAGTCGTTGTGCCAAATAATTTACCAAAAGTGTATTGTGCAACATCATTCAGTTCTGTGAGAAATACTAAAAACAGAACAAGAACGGCATTGGAAGTTATTAAACCCCCGTCTGATGTAATCACTAAAACAAATCCAACATACCCAAGTAAATATACAGTTAACATCAAACCCCAATTGAGTGTGCTGATTGCACTTATGAAACCCGGTGTTTCACCTGCCAAAACCATACTGCTTGCCAAAAACAAAAATACAATCAGTGGAACAAATATAACGAAAATTTCATAATTACCATTTGCGATTAATAAATACTGCATTGGTATTGTCAAATAAACACATAATAATGTTGGCCGATCCACGCTCCGGGTTGGAATCAGGGAAAGGAATTCCCTGAGTGCAAGAAAGCTTAATAAGGCGAAAAATACCAGTGAGATCACGGGACCCAATAAGATAGCGATCATAAATATGATAATCATCATCCACCAGGTACGTATACGCAGCCAAATTTCCTTCAATTCTGCAGTTGGCTTGTATTTCACCAAGCCGTAGATCACTGTTGTTACGATACTCAAGGTAACAATTATTATCTCCAGAAAAACCATTATATTGTCCGGTATCATGTACAGCCCCCTTCATTCAACTGTTTCATAGCCGCCATTACGCGATATATACAGGTAAGGATCAAAAGAGGCACCATCCCTGCTAATAAAACATCTATCCATATACCCGGCGTTATCCCAATTGCGAGCAAAAATGCCATAAGACCAAAAGCAACACCGCGCGGTCTTTTACCCATTGGCCCATCCTGACGACGATCAGCACCGATCACCGCACCGAGTAGTCCTGTAAATTCAGTAAGCACTGCTAACACGACAATAATCACTATCAGTACACCGGGAAGATCCTTGTTTAAAGCTAACGGCAGGTACAAAACTACATCAGATATAATGTCTGCGAGTTCATTCAGGATTAAACCCGCTGTTGATTGCATATTGTGTTCGCGAGCAAGCATTCCATCGATGTGATTCAATATGAAACGAACAATCAACGCACACGGGATCAGGAAAAGTGGCCATGATTCATCTACATATAATAAAACAGATGTCCCGGCGATGACCGAAACGAGGATGTTGGCAACAGTAACCTGATTTGCTGTAACACCCATTACTGCAAGCATTCGCGTTGTTGGTCTCAAACACCTTTGGAAAAATGGTTTGCTGTATAGCACGATATGCATATTCATTTATCCTCCTATGGCCCAATACTAGACTCTAAAACAAATAATTAAACTATTATCTTGAATGTATAAGCTGTTTAGCCAATGAGTATAATTATTTAATACTTTTATAGGCCGGAGGGAATAATACACTGCGTATTTTGAGGCCCTGACTATAGAAACATATCCGTTATCGATATGTTAAAGAGAAGTATCAGAATTTACCGGATTTTATATATGGCCATGCCGATATTGAATTATATATAGACCTGAAAGACGTTCCGAATGGTGACAAATTGAAATAGGAATGAAGTACTAATGAAATGCAACTAAACCAGGTTTTGCCTGGGCACACGCACCGTAAGTGACTGTTTTTTACTTGTTAGGGTTACAGTTCAAAATGCTGATATCAGGATTGATGAAAACCGTACCCTCAGGGCATAAATCCCTGGTTATCATCCTTCAGGCATGCTTCGCATGTCCAATTTTCCATCCTTTGATTCGTAAACGATACTTCCCTGTATCACTTCTATTCCCGATGAGAAGTAGCACATGGATGTCCTGTACAAGGAACGAAGGATGCAAATTGTCAAGTCCGCCCATAATCACTAATCATGATATCTAACCTAAATTAGGTAGTATCAAATACCCCATTTAGTGTACATACAAATACTGATCCTGTGTGCATACTATTTATGTGGCCAGCTCTAATCGTAAATCAGATCTTGATAGTTATCCTCGTCTCAATTATGAAAAGTACATTGAGAGGTTAATCTTTTTTGTTATCAGTTGGTCGTTCTCCATGCTTATATTATCTGAAACCTTGAGCAATGGAAGCGCATTGATTTTTAGTACATTGATTTCGTCAGTTGTTGTCATAACCCTCTTTATTGGCCAATGGGAATAAGTCAGTAATATTTACTAGTCAACATAATTATCTCAGGATTTTACCAAATGGAGACTGGGTGAAACATTATTAAACTCCAAGTGAACCGGGGTTTGGTCGGTCTCATGTACTAAAGCGACTGTTATTATTTGTTTTGGACTGAGCTTATTTGATCAAGTCCTCGACTGCTTGTTCGAAAAAGCTTCCGCTCCTGCTCACGCCCCATACCTACGTCCTGTAGGCAACTTATTCCAGACGTTTTCTCGACCGCTGAACCCGTCGCGGTTCTACCTCCTCCTTCCCTGGAGTCGTACCGCTTACTTCCATGTAAGCGTCCTGCATCCTTGCAGAGTTGTACATCACCGTAGGTGACTCATGGCCACAAATCGTTTCAATTCTAGTTCGGCTCGCCGGCTTTCGAACAATATCAGACACTCGAGTTGAATGTAATGAACGGCAACTATCCAGCGTAAATAGTCATTACTGTTAAGCGACGGATGAGCAGGACACCATTTTTTCGACATCTCATCTGTGACAACCCTGGTTATGCACACTCCTTCAGCCGCCTATTCGGGCCCAGCTTTTCAGCTTGGTTTCAGCTTGCGCTGATACATTGTCAAGCAATCAAAACATTGGATTGGAAAACCATGAGAGACACAGTCAAAATTATGATCTGGGATCCGGTGGTACGCATATTCCACTGGGTACTGGTTGCCAGCTTTACGATTGCCTACCTCACCGAGGAAGACTTCCTCACAATTCACATATGGGCAGGCTACATCATTTTCGGCCTGCTGGTCATACGTATTATTTGGGGCTTTATTGGCACCAAATATGCGCGTTTTAGTGATTTCGTCTGCCGGCTAAAAACAATCATACAATTTTTGAATGATACGGTGATATTCAAAGCAAAGCGTTATCTTGGCCATAATCCTGCCGGTGGCGCTATGGTCATTTTATTAATGATCAGCCTGCTGATTACGATTTTTACCGGCCTGGTTGTTTATGGCGCTGAAGAACATGCGGGACCGCTTGCCCATTGGTTTGCCAGTACCCACAGTGCCTGGGGCGAGGCTGCTGAAGAGGCGCACGAATTCTTTGCCAACTTCACACTGCTGCTTGTACTGGTCCATGTACTTGGTGTGATTGTTGAAAGCCTTATTCATAAAGAGAACCTGGTTTCCGCCATGATTACCGGTTTTAAACCCGAAAAATCCCATTCGGAATAACAGGAGACAGATATGAAAATACATTATGTATTAATAATGTCATTTGGTTGTCTCTCCACGAGTATTTCACTGGCAGATTCCCCGGCCGTCACCAGACTGTTAGGCGAGTACGCAGCTCAAGGTGCAAACAACCCTGATGTCCAAGAGGGTAAATTGCTATGGCTCAAAACATTTAAAGGAGATGAAAGTTTTCCTGAACGCAGTTGTACCTCATGCCATACAAATATACTGAAGCAGGCCGGTAAACACATTAAAACAAAAAAAATTATTGACCCTATGGCACCTTCGGTTAATCCCGAACGTTTATGTAGCGCTCAAAAGATCGAAAAGTGGTTCAAGCGTAACTGTAAATGGACCCTTGGCCGCGAATGCACGACATCCGAAAAGGCCAATCTTTTGGCATACATCGAGCATCAATGAAATAATGAGGAGGGCAGCCATGAAAAGCGCATATATATTATTAAGCATGATTCTCGTTCTGGGTCTAATGGTCGTCCCCATTGTCTGGGGCGATAATGACGAATATGGGGCGCAATATGGTCGTCGCTCCACAGGTGTTGCGCTGATATCCAATCCTGTCTATGAAGACGAGTGCGGCGGCGATTGTCACATGGCCTATCAACCCGGATTGTTGCCTGACAAGTCATGGGAAAAAATCATGTCTGATCTTGAAGATCATTTTGGTGACAATGCAGAGGTGGATACCCGGACGCACAAGGCTATCACTGATTTTCTTGTAGCCAACAGTGCTGATAAATCAAACTACCGCCGTTCACGTCGATTCACGTCTTCAAACGATCCAGGCACTATCCCCATTCGTATTTCAGAAACATCCTACTTCAAACACGAGCATGATGAAATTCCTGCGCGTATGGTCACTGGAAACAAGGATGTAAACAGCTTCAGCAACTGTAATGCCTGCCACCGCAGAGCGGAACAGGCATCGTACAGAGAACGTGATATATTTATTCCCGGTCACGGACGATGGGACGACTAGGCATACACAGGTATACTTTGTCTATGCGACTATCATCAGCCTTTCTGCTTCGCCCACTGATCATCATGGTTCTGCTGGGCCAGATTTTTACTGCTCAGGCAGACGGGGACCATGATGAAACCAAACGGTTGCTTAAGTCGGGCAATATCCTCTCACTGGAGGTCATATTGGAGAAGCTCCGGCCTCGCTACCCTGGAAAAATTCTCGAAGTGGAACTCGAAAGAAAGTCTAATCACATTGTATACGAAGTGGAAATAGTGGGTGATGATGGTATCGTCCATGAACTTTATATTGATGCCAAAACGGGTGATGTCTTGCACAGCAAAGTGGATGATTAGACATGCGCTTGCTATTAGCTGAAGATGATCTGGATCTGGTTGCAATACTTAAAAAGGATCTGGAGACAGCAGGCTATGCAGTTGATGTTGCTGACAATGGCATCGATGCAGAATATTTGGGCAACGAAGCGATTTATGATGTTGCCGTGCTCGACCTGGGATTGCCCAGGCGTAATGGCATTGAAGTACTCAACAACTGGCGTGCCAAAGGTAACAATCTGCCTGTTGTAGTACTCACCGCCAGAAACGCCTGGCATGAGCGAGTGGAGGGTCTCAAGGTGGGTGCCGACGACTATCTGGGAAAGCCGTTTCATGTAGAAGAACTTCTGGCTAGACTAACAGCACTGTTACATCGGACAAGCCAGCAACCAGGTGGCACGCTGAGGGTTTGCAACATGGTGCTGGATGAAGAACGGCAAAACGTCACCACCACTGATGGACTATCCCATAAACTTACGGGTACTGAGTTTCGGTTATTGCGTTATTTGTTATTACACCCCGGAAAGGTACTATCCAAATCAGAACTCACTGACCACATATACGATCAGGACTCTGATAAAGACAGTAATATTATCGAAGTCTATATCAGACGTTTGCGCAAGTTGATGGGCAACGACTGCATAGAGACGCGGCGCGGCCAAGGCTATGTGTTCAGGGACCACTGATGCGGTCTTTACAATCAAAACTTGGTTACGGCCTGACGCTCAGTCTCATTGCAGTATTTACTGTGCTGTGGTTTCTGGTCAGTTTAAATATCCAGTATCTTGCAGAAGAGTATATTGCCTCTCGCCTGCGGCATGATGCGGAAATGCTACTCAGTACAATCCACTTCGATAAGGCTGGCAACCTCGGAATGGATGAATCGACCATCGATCTTGTTTACAGCAAACCGTTTTCCGGCCATTACTACTTTATTACATCCGGCAACCAGACAATGAGCTCGCGTTCGCTGTGGGACCAGCAGCTAGGCAGTGTCCTCGTTAAGGCAGGTGACCAGATTAGTAACTACCAGGATGGACCAGATAATCAGTTACTGCTGGTTATCAGCAATGGTTTCATAAAACAGGGCTATCCCTTATCAGTGACCGTGGCAGAGGATCTCAATCCAGTAAAACGAAATATCAGGCAATTCCAAACTCGCTTTGCTATCACTGCCATCGTAATGTTGTTACTGTTGGTAGTGCTGCAGGCCCTCATTCTTCGTCATAGCATGAAATCACTTTCACGTATCCACGAAGAATTGCAGTCCCTCCAACAGGGTGAAGCCAATCAACTGAACGCGGATGCTCCAACCGAGTTGCGCCCTCTGGTCAACGAGATCAATCATCTGCTTGTCGTCATGGAACAGCGTTTGCGCCGGTCCCGCGATGCCCTCGGTGACCTGGCCCATGCTGTTAAAAGGCCTTTAACTATCATTCAGCAACTAACAGACAAAAACCGGAATGCCTTGCCCGCCGACTTAAATGCAGGGCTGGTCAGGCAAGTTACGGAGATTAACCAGCTCACCGACCGCATTCTCAAACGCGCCCGCCTCGCTGGTCATGGCCACAGCAGTGCTCGCTTTTCCTTCTTGCATGACTTGCCACAATTGATCGAGACGCTTGATATAATATACAATGATAAATCCATCGCTAATCAGGTCGATTTTCCGGAAGAGGCCAATTGCCCGATTGATCGGGAAGACATGCTGGAGCTATTAGGAAATTTGTTGGATAACGCCTATAAATGGGCCAATAAAAGAGTAAATATCACGGTAGCAATTAATCCCGAACTTACGATCTGCATAGAGGACGATGGCCCCGGAACCGATCCCAACCGTTTCGAACAACTCGACAAGCGTGGTGTACGCCTGGATGAAACAAAAAAAGGCTATGGCTTTGGCCTGAGCATCGCCTCCGATATAGTCAGGGAATACAGTGGAACCCTTTTATTCAGCACTTCAAATACTCTGGGCGGCTTCAGGGTTGACATCACGCTGCCTATTGAGGGGGTTTTCATTAATCCCAAAGATAAATGAGGGCTTTCAATCCTGCCAGGACCATAAGCTTCCCCGTCAAGTAGGTAGTTCATAATTAGAATTGAATAATTTTGGATCACTATTGGTTTTTGACAAATAAATACTAAATAATTTGATAACGTACATCAGACTTCTAACATTGAAACCCAAATAGGTGACTACAATGGTCAACAAAAACTATATCTCACAAGTGCTCATTACATTAATTTTAATCTATCCATTCCCCGTGTTTGCTAAGGATTATGCATGCATGATCAAGGCTGTTTTAGAACTGAGTGATACCGGGCTATATATAGAGCACGGATGGAGGGCTAATTACATGAACAGGAAATTTTTTGTTGATCGCGAGACAGGAAAAGTAATTGGTACTACTGCATTAAAGGCTCGTCTTACGAATTTTGATAAAATTCACAGCCCAAAAGTGTTTCACAATACTGAGGAGAAAACCTCATACAAAGTACTTACAATTTTTGAAGATAAAGGTCAGTTTTCATCTCTTCGTATAAATGAGAATGTCGTGAGTGATGAAAAACCATATTCTTATCAAACAGCTGTAGGCATGCTTCTTACCGGCACATGTATAGAAGAAACATCTAAAGATTAATTCAGTTTTGTGCATATGACATGAGTGACTAAAGAAATAGGTGGTTTAACCACCTACTATAGGCAATGACTTCTTTTGGCCGATAGTCGGCAGACAAAACATCACAAATGTAACGAGTTTATGTCAGACTGAGACTGGGTGAAATATATATGAAATGGTGTGACCGGCCATCAACCCATCTGATATCCACTGTACAGTACAACAGATTAATAACTGATATCGAATGATTCTACATTCCCTGTTCCTGCCAGAGAGCTTTGCGGCTCGCCGATAAAAATACCCATGACATAATCTGCTCCAAGACTGATAGCATCGGTCAGCATGGTTGAATCTTCAATACCATCAATAATCACCCGGGTGCCATGGCTTTTCAGAGTTTGCAGGAAATTTATGTCACCGTTGTAGCCCGGATTATTGCGAATTTCCTCTGTCAGCTTGTATCTGATTGTAAGCAGGTTAAAATCCAGCAGGCCTGACAGGCTGGTCAGTTCTTCAAGAGTATTGATACTGCCCAGTGCAATCCTGAAACCATGTGAATTTTTCAGTATCCTGATGAGTGCCAACGCCCTTTTTTTATGTGTCAGGAGCAAGCCAGCTGGAATCTCGAGTGCTATGAGTTTTCCGGGTTTTATATTTTCAACTCCGGTCAGCAATTTTTTCAACCAGGCAAACAGCGTGGTATCTGTTAACCATGCCTCACTGATTGCCAGCAAATATATTTTCCCTGACCGGAAATTTTTACTTCTCACTACCCCGCCAATGATCTCGCGCAACATCCAGCGGTCAATATCCTGTTGCAAGGATAACGATGTATTTTGCCTGTTGATTTCCCGGGCAGATTTAACAGTGCCAGCCATGTCAACCAATTGAATATCAATCTTGTATATCGTTGAGGCAACGCCGGATTCAGGCGAAAACATTGCAACCACAGGTTGAAATGTTTGTATAATCCTGTTGTCATTGAAAGCCCTTTTCAAGTTCAATGACGATTCATCAAGCTCGGCTTCAGGCCCGGCGGCTTCCTCTTTTGAGACTTCCGTGATTTCTATTGCGCTTTCTGTTTTTGAATCTGGTTTTTCGGATTCTTCAGGATAAGTTTCGATTTCCAACGGAAAAGCCAATATATCAATATTTGCCTGCTTTTCCTTTTGTATTGATAATTCTTTCTGACGCTGTCTTTCCGGTTCAGCCAGCCGCAGCCGTTCTTCTTCAGCATCAATCCGCTCTTCTTCCTCTCTACGTTGCCGTTCCAGTTCGGCCTGACGTAATCTCTCTTCTTCCTCTTTATGTCTTTTCTCTTCCAGCCGGCGCTGCTCCTCCTGACGCAGCCGCTCCAGTTCAGCCACCCGCATTCGTTCTTGTTCTGCCTTGCGTTTCCGTTCTGCTATCAGACGCTGCTGTTCTTTTATCAGGGCCTTTTGTCTCTCATCTTGTACTCGCTGTTGCCGCTCCAGCCTGGTCTTGTGCATTTGTTCTGCTGTTTCTATGCGTTTATCTTCTTCCTCCCGGCGTAATCTTTCCGCTTCAGATCTGATCCTTTCTTCGTCCTCACTACGCTGCTTTTCCAGTTCAACCTGACGTAGACGTTCTTCCTCTTTACGTCTTTGTTCTTCTTCCTCCTGGCGCAATCTTTCCGCTTCAGACCCGATCCTTTCTTCTTCCTCTTTACGTCTTTGTTCTTCTTCCTGCTGGCGTTTATTTTCCGATTCCAGAATTTCAGACAGGGTGAATATGTGCCAGGAATTTCCGGGTGTCTGTCTTGCGATATCCCGTGCTTGACCGGTTAGTTCAATGAGTGAGGAAACAGTTTTGCCTTCACGATCAAGTATAAGCGCGCCGATGTTTGCCACACCGGACACGATTTTGTCACCGGATAAATCACTGTTTCCGGAAAAATACCCACATAATTCCCGTAAGATGTTTTCCAGTGATTCCATAGTTCCCGGAAAATCAATTAGCACACCGAGGGAAGAATCACCGAGCCGGGTGATACAAGGATTACTGTCAGTGCTACTGAATTTTTCAAAACATTGACGGGCAGTTTGGCGAAGCAGGTTGTCCTGCACAATTAATCCGTGTTCGGTTGTCAGGGCATCAGGATTATCAATCCCAATCAGCAAAAGAACCGGCTGCTTGTCATTAATTGCCGCATCTGTCGGGTGTTCAAGTTGTCTGTAGAACAGCGCTTTGTCAAAGGCATTATTGATTCGCTCCTGTTCTTTCTGCTCGATTAATTTTTCGTGGTGTTTCCTGAAGGCATTATTGATGGAATTCAATAATTCTTCCTTGGTCAGTTTTTCCTTGCGCAGGTATTCATAAACGCCGAAGTCAAGGGCACGCATCGCAACTTCCTGGTCACCGGCGCCAGTCAGCATGATAGTTGCGGGAAAGCCCGGTTTCTTGCGGTTTTTCTGCAGGATATCAAGCCCGGTTGTCCCATAGATGCACAGATAATAATCCAGAACCATGACATCGTAGCCAGCCCAGTTGAAATCCTCCCCGGGTGCGCCATTTGCCACCGGGTCATACTCAACTAATTCAGCAGCTGGAAGGCTTTTTGCAAGATATGCCCTGACCAGTTTCCGGTAATCCCTGTCGTCATCAAATATCAGGACTTTCTTTATTTCATTCCCGGCTGTCATAATCTATCAAGGTCACAGTCGTTTATCATTAACAATGATACTCTATTTTTACCGGTGAATGTTACGAACATTCACACAACAGTTACTGCTGGCAGTCACCACAGACAGATACCGGAATTTATTCCTCTACCACGCATGGTAATCTGATAACGCCGGTTTGAATACAATGGGTCTCCCGAAAATGACGAGGGTAATCCGTATGGGAACTGCTTTGTTACTTCATCGGAACTAGCAGAAGAATTTACTATCAGAACAAACCCAACATCAGGTTGTGTTTAATGCACGCGAGATAACATTTTCCTGGAGAAGGCCACCCGGTCAAACACAGATCCTAACCGTATTGCGTTGGCCTGTATGAATTCAAGCCGGTGCAGAAACCCCATGTGATTGGCTATTTGAATGTTCAAACCGGGGCGAGCATTCATTTCCAGGACAAGGGGGCCCTTAACACGATCCAGCACAATATCCACACCCAGATATCCCAGGCTTGTTAATTCATAACATTTTGCCGCGATCATCAGTAACTCTTCCCACTTGGGGATCTCTAAACCAGTCACGGGATTTCTCGTATCAGGATGCTCGGTAATTACATCATTTTTCAATACTGCATTCAGTGTTCTGCCGGTTGCAATGTCAATACCTACCCCAATGGCGCCCTTATGCAGGTTGGCCTTGCCACTGGACATTTGGGTAGGCAGCCGAAGCATGGCCATTACCGGGAAACCCATAAATACAATGATCCTGATATCCGGCACTCCCTGATAACTGATCGCATCAAATACCGGATCAAATTTTACACGGTATTCAATAATGGCTTTGTCTACATGGCCACCCAGGCTGAACAGACCATTCAGGATATTGGAAACATGATGTTGTAATTGTTCTTCGGTCACAAGGTGACCATTGGATTTTCTGTAAAGGCTTTTTACCTTACCAACGATGATTTCTATTCCATCTCCGCCAGTTCCCTGGGCAGGTTTTAATACAAAATCGGAATATTTTTTCAGGAATTCCGGCAGTTCGCGTATCTGGTGTTCGATTTCTATCACGCCATACAATTCGGGGACAGCGATGCCGGCATCAATTGCCAATTGCTTGGTGCGCAGTTTGTCGTCAACCAGCGGGTAATATTTGCGCGGATTATATACAAGCGTGTAGTCACAATTGCGCTTGTTGATACCCATGATTCCAATCCCGGATAATTTTTTTGCCAGACCAAACATGGTTATTTACTGACCAACGCCTTGAACCTGTGTATCTCGAGCAGCCGGTAGCCGGAATAACGGCCAAGCAACATGGTCAATGAAAGCAGAATAAACAATACTTCCGGGAATACCGTTACCAGATGCTCCACGTGACCAAGGCTCATGATCAGAAAGGCAATTGAGGCAGTGGCCAGACTGCCTATACCCTGATTGATAGCTTCCGATGGTCCTCTTTCCTCCCAGACAATAGACATGCGCTCTATCGTCATGGTAATAATTACCATCGGGAACAACGCCACAGACAGACCGCTCTCTATACCCAGGTTATGGCTCAAAATACTCATCAATAGCATCAATAAAATAACAATAATCAATACTGATGCCAGACGTGGCACCAGCAGGAGTTTGAGTTTCTCAAGATAAAACCGGATTGCAAGGCCTGCCGAGATCAGAATGGTAAACAGGATCAAACCTGAGATTAATTGTGTTTCCCGGAATGACATGGCGATCAATATTGGCATGAAAGTACCGAAGGTCTTGATGCCGATAATATTCCTTAGCAGAACCAGCAGAAATACACCTACAGGGACCGTCAGCAATATACTGTAAACCCGTTGTGTGTCCAGCGGCAAATTCGAAAGTGAATGTCTCCAGAAAGTCGGGTGTATACTTTTCTCTCTGGTACTGGCAGCAGTAATGCTCTCCACATTGGACTGTTTTATATTGATAGCAACATTCAGGTTCTCACCACCGGTAAGATTGACCATCCTGTCTATGCCTTTCCACAACACCAGATAGTCACTGAGTTTCCCGGTTTGCCTTGTAACCGGCTCGACGCCCATCCATTTTTCATCCACATGTACTTCAAGCCACGACACCGGACTGGATTTACCATATTGTTCAGATATATGCAGACCATGCACCAGGCGTGCCGGGATTTCATCAAGCGATAATATCCTGATGATTGTTTCAATTTTTCTTTGCTGCGACGGATTTTCTCCGAGCAACAAGGAAAGATTATCATTATTTGCAGGACTCTCGATAATATCAATTAACTGCATCACCAGGGTTATCTTGTCCGCAGATTTTTGTTTTGCTTCAAGTAATATGGCGGTGGCCGCTTCCAGATCTGCTCCTTCGTATTCTGAAGGTACCAGTTTGACGTTTTTGCTGGTGGCAGGCGGCTCACCCGTAACCATCTTTTCTATAGTGGCATGGTAATAAAGTGTCTGCTGTCCCCTGGCATTGCGGATAGACCAGGCCACCTGCCTGTTCCCGTCAACAGTACTGATGGATATTCCGTAACCTTTCGAAATAAAATTTTCATTTATGATAGAAAAATCAGCTGATGTTCTGGGCACATAAAGCAATGCCTTCACGGGCCGCCCGCTAGCACTGAAATTGATCTTGACTTCAACTTCCCACACATCAGTTTTCTGGCCAGGCATGAGAGGAAAACCAAGATAAACAGCTTTATATAGAAACAAGCCCAGGCCGGCAAAGAATAATGTTGCACAGAGTATATATAAATGTCTGTTAAGCATCTTCCGGTTCCGGCATGGAACATCTGGGTGATACAGTAAATTTGTCGGCGGGATTGATCACAAAGTCACCTTTAAGAAAATTTCTTCCTATCAACATGGCATATAAAAACCCTTTCCTGTCAACCAGACTGACTTGTGTTTCCTTATATATTTTCCCTAAACAGACACCGAGCATAACTGCATAACGGCGTTGCTTCTTCCCGAAATATCTTTTGACAGTGACTTCCTTAATCAGTGGCAATTCAATAGTTGCACTTATTTTGTTCTTGTTAACAACATCAAACCGGACCCAGGTCTCACCTTCCCGTTCAAATTCAATAATATTTTTTGCATTGATGGAAGAATTATATGCACCGGTGTCAATTTTTGCCTTGAACTGCAGTTCGCCAGGGAAAATTCTGACGTTTTCAACCCAACCAATACGTTTTATTTCTTTTGCAACGGACTGGCATGGAGCAAACAGGAATAATGATATGTATAAATAATAATTGAGCCGCTTCATAGATAAACCAGGTAATCACTTGTCACGCATTATCAGCTGCAATTAAAATGAAAAATACGAATAATTATTAACTGGAAATTATGGTGTGTTGTATATTTTCTGATTAATTGGATACGGAGATCATTTACCCAATAATTGCCTGATGCGTAATGCGTCCGGCGCACCCAACTCTTTAGTTACTTTTTCAATAATGTAAGATGACTTGTAACCCTTACCCTGTATTTCATTGATAAGTTCCCTGATTTTTTCATCTGTGACTTTTTTCTGTAATCCAACCAAAAGTGCTTCTATTATTGTTTCAGACCATAAGGTTTTTGTAATCGTCTTATCCTGCGTTTTATCTTGCATCTTTTTTCCTTACTTATATTGTGTAGTTAATTTTTCATTATGCGCTGTAATCTGAAGAATGCCAGTGTGCCCCAAATGCAACTGTCCCCCGTGCAGCGATCAGCCGGACCGTAAACATACATAACAGCAAGTTATTTTATCCCGGGTAAAAATACCTGTATGCATAACTGTAAATTGCCAACAACGCCTGCATGCACACCAATATGGACATGCCTGCGCATTTACAGTGCAATCCATATATAACATGAAACACTTATCATATTGTATTTCAAACGATTGACGCGGCGCAACATTAATCGTATAACTAAACACCATGAACAGCAAAAATACCAGGGTCATCAATCTTGCCCTTCAGGGCGGCGGTTCGCATGGCGCCTTCACCTGGGGTGTACTGGAACGCATTCTTGAAGAAGAACGGATTGAATTTGAGGGGATCAGCGGTACCAGTTCAGGGGCTATTAATGCGGCGGCTTTTGCCTATGGTCTCGCCACCGGTGGCCGTGCGGGTGCGAGAGAGGCCCTCAGAAAATTATGGGAGCGTGTGGCCAAAGAATTCTCTGAAATATTTTCCGGGCCATTTTATATGGCCATGCTGAATCCCTTTAATGATGCAGAACATCCGGCCCTGGATACCTATCTTTCATTGACCAAAACATTTTCGCCTTTTCAGCTTAATCCCATGGATATGAATCCGTTACGTAATCTGGTCGCTGAATCGATAGACTTCAGATATATACAGAAAGATTGTCCTGTTAAACTCTTTATCGCGGCAACGCATGTACGCACAGGCAAACTGAAAATATTCGAAAACAGGGATTTATCAATAGATGCCCTGATGGCTTCAGCCTGTCTGCCTTCCATACATCGTGCGGTGGAAATAGATGGTGAGTCATACTGGGATGGCGGTTTTGCCGGTAATCCGCCTGTGTTTCCACTGATATTCAACTGCAAACAGAATGATATTGTTATCGTGCTGGTCCATCCTCTTGAGATTAATGAAATGCCAGTCACTGCCGAAGAAATTCAGCAACGCACATCCGAACTGAGTTTTAATACAGCCTTCCTCAGGGAAATGCGGGCCATTGCATTTTCAAAAAAGATAATAGATAAAGACTGGATGCCATCAGGCAAACTGGAAAATCGTATGAATGAAATCAATATCCATATAATCCAGGACCAGGCGCTGTCTTTACAATATAATTTCCGCAGCAGATATAATACCCTGCCCTCATTCATTGACCTGTTTCACAAGGAAGGCTACGCAGCCGCAGATGTGTGGCTTGAAGAAAATCTCGACAGGCTTGGCAAAAAATCATCTGTTGATCTGACCGCCCTGTTTTGCTGATGTCTCCGGGATTAACGTAGTGTCCTGATCGCAGAAGATTTAAAACTTACCCAGACCGGTGATCCGATAGTAACAGCCAATTCATCCAGGGCTGACCGTGTAATGATGACCTGGAATTTCTCGCCGGTTTGTACAGTAACTTCAATATGCTCGTTGCGTGCATTTAATGCGACAATCTCGCCCCTGAACCTGTTACGCATACTGGAATCAAGTTCAGTCCTGGACAATACGATCTGGGTCGGTTCGATAGCGATAATATCAACATCATCGGCAATCTCCGGTATTTTGATATGGATATTACCGGTATTGAAAGCCCCCTGTTCTCTCGAATATTTACCGTGAAACAGATTAACGTGAGATTCTTCAATCAGCTTGCCGTGGTGAATGCAACAGACACGATCTGCAATTAACTGGGCCCGCAGGTGATCATGACTGCTGAAGATGATAGTTTGTGTTCTGTTCTCTTGTATCGACAATAACAACTTTTCAAGCCCATTCACAAATGACTTGTCCAGGTAAGTAAAGGGTTCATCAAAGATAAGTACCTCAGGTTCCAGCACCAGTGCTCTGGCCAACGCAACCTTTTGTATCTCCCCCCCGGATAACTCATGGGCCCTTTTATCTGCAAGCATGCCCAGGTTCAATTGTTCAATAATATTTTGTGCGCGGACATGCCGCAGTTGCCGGTTAATGTTGCGTAACTTCAGTACCAGTTCAATATTCTCAATCACCGTAGTATTGAACAGATAGGGATGTTGCTGAAGATAACCAACCCTGCGCCTGAAATCAGGTTGTGTATTTTGCCGCACTGTTTCACCGAAAAACCTGACTTCTCCTGCCGCTGGCATGGATAAAAATGACAGGAGATTTAACAGCGTGCTTTTCCCCGAACCGTTAGGCCCAACCAGAGCCAGTGTTTCTCCTGCATTGATCAGATAATGATCAATATCCACAATGTCTTTATCGTGGTATTTAAAGCTGAGGTGATTTATTTCGTAGGCTGCAGTGTTCATTTATTCAGTTTTTGAAATTTTTCCAGAAACACATTCACAATAAATGCAACCAGCAACAGTAATACACCGAGGGCCAGGGCAAATTCAAATTCACCCTTGCTGGTTTCGAGTGCAATCGCTGTGGTCATGGTGCGCGTGAAACCTTGAATGTTCCCACCCAACATCATTGCTACACCGACTTCGCCGATGGCCCGGCCAAAAGCCGCCACAATTGCAGCCAGCATGGCAAAGCGGACTTCATTAATAAATATCAGGTTTTGCTGAAACCGGTCAGCTCCCAGGGCGATACTGGTTGAACGGATCCTGGGGTCGGCTGTATTTGCTGCGGAAATCACCATATTCAGAACAATCGGAATGATAAGAATACATTGGCCCATCACTATGGCCACCTGGGTATACAATAATCCCCATGCGCCCAACGGCCCCTGCCGGCTTAACAGGCCAAACATCAATAATCCTACGACCACTGTGGGCAATGCCATGAGGGTATTCAGTATACTTTGCAGTATCGCCTTTCCGGGAAATTTACTGGATGCAATCAGTAACCCTAATGGTACACACAGGACAGAAGCAATAAAGACCGCCAACAATGAAATTTTGAGTGAAGTCCAGACAACAAAATATAATTCATAATCCAGCTTCAGGATAAGTTGTATTGCATCAGTAAATGACTGGGCAAAGTAATTCATTATTATTTGATTATATTTTCCCGTATGAAACGTATAAGATGGACTGGCGGCCTATGATATATCGTTGTATGACTTGATTCGACTGCAAGTAAGACTGGCCGCAGTCTGATTTCAGAATATATATTTCAAAACCGGACGCCGGTTCATGAAAATAACACCTGCCGATGCTAAGCTCTCTAAAGGGTTAACTGGTATACTAAAAAGCCTTTCCACTACTCTGTATAACGAGGCCAGTGGCCAGAATATGGTGGAAATGACAGGTAAGACAGTGTAATTTAGCCAACCCACTGATATTAGAGAATTTATTCTGGAATTTTATGGTACGTAAGCTTTACATAATGACGCTGGGCTGTCAGATGAATGAATATGATTCAGCCAAGATGCTGGACGTAATGTCGGCCTCTCATGGTATGTATCCTACCAATGACCCCGGTAATGCCGACATGATATTGCTAAATACCTGCTCTATCCGCGAGAAGGCCCAGGAAAAGGTATTTTCACAATTAGGCCGCTGGAAGCAACTCAAGAAAGATAATCCTGAGCTTGTGATCGGTGTTGGTGGTTGTGTGGCGAGCCAGGAAGGTGGCGCTATCTGTCAACGAGCCCCATTTGTAGATATTGTTTTCGGCCCGCAGACCCTGCACAGACTGCCCGATATGTATAACAAAGTCCTGAAACTCCGTAAACCGGTCGTGGATATTTCATTCCCCGAGATTGAAAAATTTGATCGCCTGCCGGAACCACGTGCTGAAGGGCCAACCGCATTTGTCTCGATCATGGAAGGTTGCAGCAAGTATTGTACCTTCTGTGTTGTACCTTATACGCGTGGAGAGGAGATCAGCCGGCCCTTTGATGATGTAATTACTGAGATTGTTGGGCTGGCCGGGCAGGGTGTCAGGGAAATTACCTTACTGGGCCAGAATGTAAATGCTTACCGTGGGAAGATGCATACCGGTGAAACAGCTGACCTGGCATTACTCATTGAATATGTGGCCGCTGTTAAAGGCATTGATCGCATACGCTATACAACTTCCCACCCGGTAGAATTTTCTGATCGCTTGATCGAAGTCTATGGCAATGTTCCTCAACTGGTCAATCATCTGCATTTACCGGTTCAGAGTGGTTCAAACCGTGTCCTGACCCTGATGAAACGCGGACATACTGCACTGGAGTACAAATCCAGGATCCGCAAACTACGGAAGATCAGACCGGATATCAGCATCTCGTCTGATTTTATCGTGGGATTCCCCGGTGAAACGGACCAGGATTTTGAAGATACCATGAACCTGATTGCAGATGTAGGCTTCGACCAGTCTTTCAGTTTTATCTACAGCAAAAGACCCGGCACACCGGCAGCAAATTTTCCCGATGAAGTCCCGATGGAAGTCAAGAAGGAACGTCTGAATTTATTGCAGGCGCGTATCCATCAATCTGCCATGGGGATCAGCCGGAAGATGGTTGGCACTGTACAACCAGTCCTGGTAGAAGGTCCGTCCCGCAAAAATAACGACGAGTTATGCGGACGTACTGAAAACAACCGCATCGTCAATTTTCCCGGAGATGCATCACTGGTGGGATCCTTTGTGAATCTCCGAATCACCAGGGCATTAAGCAATTCACTGCGCGGAGAATTGGCGGATACTGTCTCTCCAGTATTACATCAAATTGAAAATCACATCTGTCTCTGATCCTTGAGTATACATCCTGAAACCGTACAACCATTCTCTACAGATATAATCCTTGAACCTGTAGATAACCAGCGTCTTGCCAATCTGTGCGGCCCGATGGATGAGCACCTGCGCCAGCTTGAACGGCGACTTGGTGTGGAAATCAATAACCGCGGCAATACCTTTCGGGTAATTGGCGATGCACCATCAGTTGAATTGGTCGAACGTGTTATTAAAGAACTATATGCAGCCACCGATCATGAAATCCTGTCACCTGAGCGCGTACACTTGTTTCTGAAAGATTCCGGCATAGATGAAGAAGATCAGCTTCAAATCGACCAGGATGTTTTTATCAAAACCAAACGTGGTGTCATCAAAGGCAGAAGCCCCAACCAGAAACTCTATCTGAAAAATATCCTGAGCCATGATATCTGTTTCGGTGTAGGCCCGGCCGGCACCGGCAAAACCTATCTGGCCGTGGCCTGTGCAATCGCCGCACTGGAACACGACCACGCAAGACGGCTGGTGCTGGTGCGTCCGGCTGTTGAAGCCGGTGAAAAACTCGGGTTTTTGCCCGGTGATCTGGTGCAGAAAGTCGATCCGTATCTGCGCCCACTCTATGATGCCTTATATGAAATGCTGGGATTTGAACGTGTGGCAAAATATATGGAGCGTAACGTCATTGAGGTTGCACCATTGGCCTTCATGCGTGGCCGCACATTAAATGAATCATTCGTTATCCTGGATGAAGCCCAGAATACCACCATAGAACAGATGAAAATGTTCCTCACACGTATTGGTTTCAACTCAACTGCAGTTGTGACCGGGGACATTACCCAGACCGACCTGCCGCGGGACAAAAAGTCAGGGCTGCGCAATGTTATTGACATACTGAAAGATGAGGAAGGGATCAGTTTCACCTTTTTTAAATCCAGAGACGTTGTACGTCATCCCCTGGTTGCAAGAATCCTGAATGCCTATGAACGCTATGAGAATATAAAGGAAAATCCCAGGGAAAGATCCGGCGCTGATAATGAAGATAAAGGTTGATATACAACGCGCCACAGATACTCATGATTTCCCGGATAACCGGCAGATCCGAAAGTGGGCAAGAACTGCTATGTCTGTTTATGATAAAGATGCTGAATTGACCATCAGGATAGTCGATGAGGAAGAAGGAACAGAATTAAACAGAAAATGGCGGAAGAAAAAAGGCCCGACCAACGTACTTTCATTTCCCTACGAAGACAATAACACGATAGCGGGTGGACTACTCGGTGATATTATCCTTTGCGCCCCCGTCATCAGGCGTGAGGCTTTGGAACAGAAAAAAACTCTGGCTTCACACTGGGCACATATGGTAATACATGGCACGTTGCATTTAATAGGTTATGATCACATTAAACCGGAAGATACCGGGAGAATGGAAAGGCTTGAAATCAGATTGCTCGAATCCCTGGGCTTTGCCAATCCTTATTATCGGTAATACCTTATGATAAAAGATCTATCCAGAAACGGACTACGAAACTGTATTGACAGGATTGTGTCCTTTTTCTCCAAACAACCCAGGGACCGTGAAGCATTAATCGAAATATTGCGCAATAGCGAGGGCCGTAATCTTCTGGATCCGGATGCCCTCGCCATGATTGAAGGCGCCCTGCATGTGTCCGATATACAGGTACGCGATATCATGATCCCCAGGGTGCAGATGATTGTTATAAAAAACAATTCCGAACCCAAAAATATCCTTCCTATCGTGCTTGAATCCGGACACTCACGCTTTCCTGTCATAGGTAACGATGCCGATGAAGTATTGGGCATTCTGCTCGCAAAAGACTTTCTCAATTATTTTGCTGATGACAAGCAGGGAAAATTCAATATCAAGGACCTGATGCGCTCTGCTGTGTTTGTACCTGAGAGCAAACGCCTGAATGTCCTGCTGCGCGAGTTCCGTTCAAGCAGGAACCACATGGCCATAGTGGTTGACGAATACTCATGTGTTTCCGGGCTGGTGACAATAGAAGATGTCATTGAAGAGATCGTGGGCAATATTCAGGATGAACATGATATTGAAGAGGAGGAACATATCATTCCTTATGGCCACCACCGGTATACGGTCAGCGCTATGACACCGATCAATGAATTCAATGACTATTTCAAAATCTCATTGAGCGACGCGGAATACGATACTATTGGCGGCCTGATCCTTAATGCCTTCGGTCATGTACCAAATCGGGGTGAATTACTTGAGTTTGAGGGGTTTAACGTCAAGATCCTGCGTGCTGATAAACGCCGTATTTATCTGATGCGCATGACCCGGCTTGAACAACCATCTGTTCCCCTTGATGATATAGCCTGAGTCTGCATTATTTCAGACCGTACACCTGAAAAAAATAATTACACTCTGTGGAACGATCTGTAAAAAAATCCCCTGTTAAACATTTTATTATCTGCCTGATAGCAGGTGCGTCTCTCCCACTCGCATTTGCCCCGATTGGCTATGCAGTCATTGGAATTATTTCTCCTGCTGTCCTGTTTTTTCTCTGGTATAAATCCAGCCCGAAATCGGCTTTCATACTCGGGTACGCCTATGGTCTGGGCATGTTTGGAACCGGTGTAAACTGGCTGCACATCAGTATTAATCTGTTCGGGGGCGTCAATCTGGCGGGGGCATTATTTGCAACTTATGTGCTGGTAGCATTTCTTGCACTGTATCCTGCTGTTGTTGGTTGGGCCGGACGTAAATATTGTTTTTCGAATTCTGCCTGGTTACTGCTCATGGTGCCCGCATTGTGGACATTGGCGGAGTGGTGCCGTTCCTGGATATTGACCGGCTTTCCCTGGCTTAATCTCGGTTACAGTCAGACGGATACCCTTCTTGCCGGATTTTCACCAGTGTTTGGTGCCTATGGGATCAGTTGGCTGGTGTGTCTCAATGCAGCATTGCTGGTTTATATATTTTACGCAGCAAAGCCAGGAAAGCTGGCTGCAGTAACCGGCCTGATATTCATCTGGGGTCTGTCTATTCCCGTCAATTCCATCCACTGGACCACACCGGATGCAGAAGAAAAGTCAGTAGTCATCATTCAGGCTGCCATTCCACAGGAACTGAAATGGCAACCGGAAATACAAAAACGCACCGTAGATTTGTACCTTGCCCTGTCAGGTCCTTACTGGGGAATTGTTGATTTTATTGTCTGGCCGGAGACCGCCATACCGATGTTTTACCATCAGGCGGATGAATTGATTAAGGATCTGCAGACACTGACGAAATATCACAATACCGGCTTTTTATCGGGGGTCCCGTTTATGGATCTGCAAACCAGAAAATATTACAACAGTATCATTGTCATTGGCCGCAATAACGGCATTTATCTCAAACGGCATCTGGTGCCGTTCGGTGAATATTTGCCGATGGACAGGTGGTTGAGGCCAATACTCAATATACTGCGTATACCGATGTCGGCTTTCAGTCCGGGCACTGGCAGACCGCTGCTGGAAGTGGCAGGTGTGCCAGCGGGGGTATCCATTTGTTATGAAGATGTGTTTGGCGAGGAGATAATTGATGCCATGCCGGAAGCAAAATTCCATATCAACGTCAGTAATGACGCCTGGTTCGGTGATTCACTGGCACCACATCAGCATTTGCAAATGGCGCGCATGCGGGCATTGGAGACCGGCAGATACCTGGTGCGCTCAACCAATACCGGTATCAGCGCCATCATTGATGAACGCGGGAAAATAGTTTCACGTTCACCACAATTCGAACCGGATGTTCTGGTTGGAACTGTCAGAATGTTCAGCGGCTCAACGCCCTATTCATTATTTGGTAACTGGCTGGTGATTACAGTGAGTATTATGGTACTTCTGATTTGTAGCATTAGTAATAGTAAATATATCAAAAACAGAAGTGATCAATGATGTCTACATATTGACGTCATGCCAGCATATGCCAGCATCCAGTAAATAATCTACCCCCCATCCTCGACAACTGCTCCCGGCGTTGTTCTACCTCCTGCAAGGGGGAAGGCAGGATGGGGGCATTCGCCAGAATGACAAATTGGTTTTATTTATTGTAACTTGAAAAAATCATGCCTGCCTGTTACGTCCTGCATCCTCCAGCCGGCTTTTCAGTTCCGGCTCATTATCTGCAAACTTCATCACATCACGCCGTCTCAGTCTTAATAATGTAGAAGATATTTTTGCCTTCACGGTTGCAGTCCGCACCTGATCACCGAGCAATGCCATTTCACCAAAAAAATCCCCATCCCTGAGTTCGGCCACCAGGTTTCCATTTCGTAATACCGACACTACACCGTGCGTGATGATATATAACGCATCGCCATGTTCACCTTCTCCGATAATCACATCGCCCTGTAAAAATGTTACCGGTTTGGCAAGGTTCGCCAGTAGATTTAAAAGACTCTCACTCAAACCCTGCAACAATGGTATGGTCCCAAGCAGGTCACTTGCCGCCAACCGGGGAGCAGGATTGGTGATAGGCGGTAAACCAGACATGGCTTTATGAATCGCACGTTCAATGTGAACATGAGCCTTGGCACCGATAGCACCTTCATGATGTTCTTCACCGGCATAGTGTTCGGCAGCAGCCAATGCCACACGGGTAAACAAATATGTTTCGAAACGGGAATAAAATTCAGGAAAATCTTCTGCAATCCTGCTCAACCTGGCTTTGCGTCGTGCCAGCCTGTCCCGGTAAATAGCTGCGACCTGCTTACGTTCTTCACTATCTATCTCGAAATGTTTGTCCAGTATAGTCAGCACTTCTGCACAAATCATGACACCGGCAATATTGCGTTCCAGGTTTTGTGATAGACGCACATTTTGATAACGCGCCAGCAGCCATGCAGCCCAGTCGTGTTCTCTCATTCGTTTAAGCAAGGTATTCTCCAAACGCGAAAACAGACTGGATGATCTGCTGTCCGTGGATTGCCCCGGCCCTTCTCCGGCCAGAATTCTTTCCCGGTCACGTTGCAGATTATTGCGGATGTCAAGATAAGTATAGTGCTGCAATAAACCGATCTCATGTAAATACTTCAGTTGATTAAACTCGGTACGCAGGGCGGTAATGTACAAATGTCTGATCCCCTGCTCTTTTGCTATGGCCGGCGTATCTGTGGCAAAAACTTTTCCCGTTTTCCTGCGTATAAGCTGCTCCGTTCCACGTGATATCAGACCGTTACTGTAAAACAGTTTCAGTATTTCGGAAGCTTTGTCCCCGGCTTCCTGCAGGCCCTGCTTGAGTTCTGACATTTCTTCATCGGTAAGCCTGTCGATGCCGAGTTTTTTAATCAGTGGTCTGATAGTCGGTGCGTTGATCAACAGCGAAAATAATACCGTGCCCAGGGTCAGGTTCAGTAACAGGTCCCGGCCTGGCAAATCCGCGGGCACGTAGAGTACGATAGCAATTGCAAGCCCACCCTTCAAACCACCCCACCACATGATATGACGCTCACCCATACTGATTTGTGGCAGGGAAAACAGTTTTACTGTGGCAGGCACAAGACTGTAAATCGTTGCCGCACGTGACAACAGAACCAGAATAATGGCAACGGTGATGATATCAACACGTGCCAGCAATCCGGTCAAATCCACCGACAGACCCACCAGTAGAAATAATAATGAATTACTTACCAGTGCAATCACTTCCCAGGTTTCCCGGACGACATGCGTTGCCGCCTGCGAAATTCTCGACACCCATAAAACACCCAGAGTAATGGCAGAAGCCACTACAGCCATCACACCTGACACATGCAACAAATGTTCTGCAATCACAAAACTTGAATAAGCCACCACAATCGACATGATCATGAAAGCGCTCTGTCCGGTAAACAAACGATGCAATAACTCGCTGATAACAAACCCAATAAGCGCACCAACCAGGATGCCGCCGATGAATACCTTGATAAATGTGAATACGGCAAGACCGGCATCGGTCCACGCAAAGGCACCACTGATGACCAGGCCGAGGATGATATTAAATACCACGATGGCTGTGGCATCATTCAGCAATGATTCGCCTTCAACCAGGATGGTCAGTCGTTCCGGTGCACCGAGTTCCTTGAACAATGCAATCACAGCCACAGGATCTGTCGACGAAATCAGCGCGCCGAACAATAGTGCCAAACCCAGATTGATATCCAGTATTAACCACAAACCTGTCCCGATTAACGCAGTTGAAATTAACAGCGCCGGGATTGCCAGCGTCAGCACAGGCGCAATATCTTTTACCAATTGCCGTGCATTCAGATTAAATGCAGACTCAAATATCAGTGCGGGAAGAAAGAGAAACAACACCAGTTCAGGCGTCAACTGGAATTCGAGTAGACCCTGCATCTCCGGATAAGCCCGGGCCATCCAGCCGAGGAACAAACCCAAAATCACCAGGAATACTGTATAGGGAACAGGCAGGTTGCGGCAAAACCCAGCCACCAGCATGGCGATGGTCAACAAGCCCATGACGATCAATACGACTTCAGATAATGGCATCGTATTTCCCCTCTCCCCGAAGGATTTTTAATCTTATCTCAAAATCATTTTATTACTTCAAACAGCTTTGAGATTAATTAATTCGTCATACTGGCGTATGCCAGTATCCAGTCAATGAAACATTTATTACTGGATGCTGGCATACGCCAGCAAGACGTCAATGTGCGCTTTTATTTAATTTTGTTAAGGACTATTTGAAGTGTAGATCAGGGATTGGGTTTATGCCTGACTTCAGGAAATCTTTTTCGCCAAATTATTGATAATTATCACGACTGCGATGCCTGTCAGTGTCAGCAGCAATGCGACAACAACATCCGTGGTCAGCTCCGTGGGGAAGGAAGGCGTGGAACCGATCAGGTATTTCTTGTCGCGGATGATTTCATAAGTGCGTACCTGATACGGCCATATCACCCAGAGTGAAGCAATTAACAATCCATTTATGACCATAATGGTTGCCCGGTAAAAATTTCTGAGCATCCAGGAGAGAAATCGTGCAAACAAGGCCAGACCGGTGATGATACCGAACACGAACGGTATCAGTACTGTAAAATCAAAATACCCGATGGCATTAAAAATATAGTCGTATTTTTTCAGGATAAGCAGGATGAAAGAACCTGATATGCCCGGCAGGATCATTGCACAAATGGCCAGGGCACCGCTGAGAAAAATAAACCAGCTTTCCTCCGGTGTGTTTACCGGAACCAGATTGAAAACAATCATCCCGAAAACAATTCCTGTAAACAGATATAAAAAATCCTTTACAGCAATTTTTTCAATATGACCAAGGAGAATAAAAACAGACCCTGCAATCAAACCAAAAAAGAGGGAATAAACAGGTTCGGGATAGGTGTTTAATAATTCTGGTAATGAAATGACACGTGTGAAAAACATCAACGCGATGAAAATGCCGATCACCAGTGGAACAAGCAAGGCAAAGTCCGGTCTGCCGGAAATAACTTTCTTGTCAAACCTTGCTATACCTTTTAACCAGATCAAATCAAAGGATTTAATGGCATTGATAAGACGGGTATAGATCCCGAGAATTAATGCCATCGTGCCACCACTCACGCCGGGAACGACATCTGCAGTCCCCATGCAGAATCCCTTTGCTACAAACAACGCTTTTTCTTTCAGGTTTTTGTTCACCAATTACCAGTCACCAATCACGATTCACGATGGTAAGGTTTGCTGAATTCATGCACGGCGTCCACCAGAACGGCTACATGTTCCGGATCAATTTCCGGGTGTATCCCGTGACCCAGATTAAAAACGTGCCCACTGCCTTTGCCGTAACTTTCAAGAATCTTACCTACTTCTTTTTTTATAACTTCGGGAGAAGCATACAGCACAGCAGGATCAAGATTTCCCTGTAATGCTACCTTGTCACCAACCTTGCTGCGTACCTGCGCGATATCCTGCATCCAGTCCAGACCGATTGCGTCGCATCCGGTCTCCGCAATTTTTATAACCATATCACCAATACCTTTGCTGAATAAAATTACCGGAATACGTTGTCCATTCATCTCTCGCTGCAGTTGCCCAACAATTTTCTGCATATAGGTCAATGAAAATTCCTGATAGGCCGGCTGCGTCAGTACCCCACCCCAGGTATCGAAGATCATCACTGTCTGTGCACCGGCGGCAATTTGTGCATTCAGATAAAGTGCGACTGATTGCGCAAGTTTTTCCAGTAACTCATGCAATACCTGCGGCTGATCGTAGAGTAATTCTTTAATAACGGAAAAATTCTTGCTGGATTGCCCTTCCACCATATAGGTCGCCAGTGTCCATGGACTGCCGGAAAAACCAATCAACGGCACCCGGCCATCCAGTTCTTTTCTTATCAGGCGCACAGCATCCATCACATAACGCAAATCGGTTTCCGGATCCGGGATACCCAGTTTTTTGATCTGCTGTGCAGATCTGACCGGGTATTCAAACATCGGGCCTTTTGATTCGATAATGGAAAGTCCCAGACCCATTGCATCGGGTATAGTCAGGATGTCTGAAAACAGTATCGCCGCATCCAGTGGAAACCGTTCAACCGGTTGCAATGTGACCTGGCAGGCCAGATCAGGTGTCTTGCACAAAGTCATGAAATCACCGGCCAGCTCGCGTAATTTCCGGTATTCAGGGAGATAGCGTCCGGCCTGGCGCATGATCCAGATTGGAGTGGCATCGACGGGTTGCCGTAACAGGGCACGAAGCAAGCGGTCATTTTTTAAACTGGAAGGCATAATGAGTTTATCTTGTTGATTTTATTATAGAAACAATACAGGAATTCCGGTTTCAATGAAACCAGAAAAAGCAAGCTGTGTAAAGCCGACTCAATCCGATTGCAAAATCCCTGGCTTAAGCGGCCGAGCGCTTTTCTTCAAAGAGAATCGGCTCATCATGTTCAGTCATGTGCATATCGCCCTCAATAACTGCACCGCTGGCAATGGCCAGGGAGCCCGCAGTCACGTTTCCGTGTATCTGGCCGGTCGGACCCACTTCCAGTTTATCATCTGTCACAATATCGCCCTTGACCTTGCCATTGACGATAACGCACAGCGCGTGAATATTGCCTATCCATGTGCCTGACTCCTCTATCGTCAATATATTTTCAATCTGACTATTGCCCTCAAAGATACCTGTCACAACAACCGGGGCAGAACTTTTGAGATTGCCCTGAAAAACCGAAGCATAAGCAATGATACTAGGGTTATTGGCGTTCTTGTCGCGAACACGGCGCTTGCTGTTCTCAGTCATTGAAGAGCCTCTTTTCATCTGAATATTTATGTCTTTTTACCGGACAACCCTTGATTTTGATTATAGTTATTTTTCAAAAATGCTTCCCTAAAATTCTTTCATTGTTACTCTTGCCAATCTGTTTCAAATCTCCCGATAACAGGTTGTTTTAGAAAAGAAAGGTCTGATAATCGACATATAATATGTAAGGATTAAAATAACCGGAGAATTTTTGATACCGGACCAGCCCAGGATCATGGTTAAAAGATAATGAAACCCCAATCCTTCATCACAATATTCATGGCTTTCGCCAACGGCCTGAGGTTCAAGGAACTGTTCCTGCTGATCCTTGCACTCTTCCTGCTCGATCTCGTGATACCGGACATGATCCCGATGATCGATGAAATCATCCTCGGCCTACTCGCTGTCCTGCTGGCTAATTTGAAGAAAGAGAACAAATCCGGTGACCGGGATAAACAGCAAGGAAACATCATTGAAGGCGAAGTAATCAAAGAAGATGAAAAATAGAAAACATGGAAAGTTGAGGAATATCCATTGATCATATGTTGCAAGTGTGGAAACAGGCTGCCATTCCGGTGCTTATTATTCTCCCCCGGATTGTCAGTGGCAGACGTTGAATGTCCTTACTGTACCTATCATTTACATGCCGGGCGGCAGAGCAAGCGCATTATCTGGGCAGGTCTTGTCGTAGGGGGATTAATCGCAGCTGTCTGTGCTTATAGTACGTATCATTTCCTGGGCTGGAGCAAAATCGCAAGTGTTGGATTATTATTGATTGTATCCATCGCTGTTGCTGCCATATTGACCTGCTATTCCTGGTTGCGTAATGACTTCTATGTAAACAGTTAACAGTTTAAATATTGACGTTTAAAACACAGACAAACGGATGAAACTATTCGTATGTTTAACAACATCAAAAAACTTTTCAGGCGTAACAACGAATTTATCCCATTACCAGCGGGATATGACCCGCAGGTATTCAATCTGGTCATGACACGGGCAATATCACCAGAGCAACAGACCAGGGTACTGCGCTCTGCTTATCATCTGACCCAGCTTTGGAATAGCAATGAAACAGCGCGCATCCCCCAGATTATCGTTACAGTCGAGGTCAACTATCCTCACCTGGAACGAATGGCCGATCTTGAAATGTTTGGTGATGAATGGCTGGCCGAACTGGCAACCATAATGAAACTTACCTCGGGTTCCGCTGATGGCCTCGTCAGCCAATCGGAACATTTCAGGCAACTCCTGCGCGAAGCCTATGAAAATGTAAAGTCTGATTAACAACGCAATATATGGAGGAAGGAATGACAAATCATTTCAAGTACTCCGGCCCCATGAAACTTTACTTAACCTGCTGTTTTATTTTTTTTCGACATCAATTTATAAATAATAAAACCCATAAACAAAACAGCGACAAAAGCCGTGCCAAATACTTTGAAAAGGAAAACATAGATACTGTTCAGACCGCTGGATTGTTTACTATCTGCTTCAGTTGCTGCATTTTCATTTGCTGTTACCGCTTCAGTTTTCCGGGGTTCCTTGGCAACAGCAACCACCGGTTCTGCCTGCTCGGCCAATGGCGCCTTTTCTGAAACTTCGGCTATAGGTTTCTTACCGGACTCTTCAGTCACTGGCTTCTGTTTGGCAGCTTCAGCCAGACGTTTTTTCCCGGCCTCTTCGGCCAGTCGTTTCTGTTCAGCTTCCTCGGCTAACCGTTTATTCTCGGCCTCCTCCGCCAGGCGTTTCTTCTCTGCAGCTGCCGCTTGCTGTTTTTGTGCCAATTGCTCTTGCACACCGGCCTTCAGGTCTTCCTCAATTTTTGCCATTCTGCTGGCCAGTATTTCGTCAACCCGTTTGGGATCGGGCCTGACAACAGGATCTGCCTTGAGATCATAGGTCTCTATTTTTGACACCCTGTCCGGTACGGCGATAAAAGAATTGGTATTTGGCAACTTCAACATGGTAACTTTCCTGGCCGTATTGCTACCAATGTCCGACCAGATCATCCCATTGCTCACAATTTTTTCAGTCAGACTGTTATGGACACAACGATAATTGGGTACATCCGGTTTTTTGTACTTGGCTTGTGGGACAGTACCTAAACAGCGGTACTTGTTGCTGTCCGGTGGGATGGCTTCCCACATCGAACCATCCTTGTCTGCTCCACTCCCTTCATCGTTCCATATTATTTTCCAGTCAATCGGGGTTACCAATAAAGCCGGTGCGTCCGCCGGGTTGTTTGCAGGAATACTCACGGTGGTAACACAGTTGGATTTATTCCTGGATTGAGCCCCAAATCCACCGATGATATAGACATTATTTTCAACAGCCGGGATATAAAAATTGCCATCCCGATCAGCACCTGAACCACTATCAGACCATCGCTTAATCAAATCACAGGATTCCTTCGTATCCAGGCGATATGATAATTCATTAATAATTTGTTGACGCTCTGCTGCTTTTATTTCCGAGAGGTCAGTTTGAATTTGGCCTGTTTCCCCTGCAAAGGTGTTGATAGAAAACACAAACAAGGAAAATAAAGACAATATATATTTTGTAATCATGGCTAAAAATCAATGAATGATTTGAAATTTTATTAATAATGTAATCAGAATACCTGTTCCCATTATAGATGAAAATCCAGGCCATACTCATCAGGATCCTCGAATAATTAACAGTTTAGAACCTCTTTGGACCGTATAACCAGTGTTTCCAGTACAAATTAATTCAATAAAACCTTGTACCAGTTGCAATTTCTGAATCGATGTCTATATCAAATAAACAACAGTCAGTAAACAGAAACACGGATGCCTACATGGACGTAGGTGGTACGACTATATGGATATAGGAGGTAGAGTCGCGTCTGGAACAGCGACCGAGAAAATGCATGGAACAAATTTTCGAGAAGACAGAGGGAATTTAATCACCCCAATCCACTGCTGTCCCAGTAACGGATATTAAAAAGGCTTAAATCACCTGAAGTGTTACAATGGATTTGTTCAGAAAACACTGTAATTACAGGAGATCTAA
>MGYU01000107.1 GCA_001801885.1 Gammaproteobacteria bacterium RIFCSPLOWO2_12_47_11 | reverse complement strand
CCTGGTCCGGGTTGATACTCGCATTATGCAGGGCATTTTCCATGCACCGGGCAGCGCCATCCCCGTCTTCTGAAGGGGCCGTCATATGGTAAGCATCACCACTCATGCCATAACCAATCAATTCCGCATAGATCCTTGCACCGCGTTTTCTGGCATATTCATATTCCTCAAGCACAATTACTCCGGCACCATCACTGAGCACAAAACCATCCCGGTCCCTGTCCCAGGGCCGGCTTGCACCTTCGGGATCGTCATTCCGGGTGGATAGTGCACGGGCTGCAGCAAAACCACCCAGTCCGGTTGGCGAGGTCGCCATTTCAGCACCCCCTGCGATCATGACGTCGGCATCCCCGTATTCAATCAACCGGGCTGCATCACCGATATTATGTGTGCCTGTAGCACAGGCGGTAACAATGGCAAAGTTGGGCCCCTTGGCACCGTATTTAATTGACAGGTTGCCCGAGATCATATTGATAATATTGCTCGGCACAAAGAAGGGTGAGAGCTTGCGTGGACCACCCTCCAGATAGAGTTGTGTCCCTTTTTCAATACCGGGTAACCCGCCTATACCTGAACCAACAGCCACTCCGACACGGTGGGCATTTTTCTCATTAACTTCCAGTCCGGAGTCTTCGATAGCCTGGGAACCCGCTGCCATTCCGTAGTGTATAAAAGGATCCATCTTCTTGATATCTTTAGGTGTAATATACCGGGCCGGATCAAAATTTTTAATTGATCCGCCAATACGGACACTGAAAGCAGACGTGTCGAAATGAGAAATTAATCCGATCCCGCTTTTACCGTTCCGGATATTTTCCCAGGTTTCCGCCACATCATTACCCAGAGGGCTGATTATGCCTAAACCAGTAATTACTACTCGACGTTTGCTCAAAATGTTTTCCGTTGTTCTTTTCCGTAGATAATGAAAAGGCCGCGTTTATGCAAACGCGGCCTTTATTATTGGTCAGAATTGGTGTTACTCCATATTGGCACTGACGAAGTCAATAGCCTGCTGAACGGTGGTTATTTTTTCCGCTTCCTCATCGGGTATTTCTGTCTTGAACTCCTCTTCGAGGGCCATCACCAGTTCAACGGTGTCCAGTGAATCAGCCCCCAGATCATCAACAAAAGAAGCTTCGTTGGTGACTTCCTCCGCCTTAACGCCGAGTTGTTCTACGACTATTTTTTTGACGCGTTCTTCAACACTACTCATGATGGATTATCCCTCCCTCTACGGTCCGTGACCGAATGCGTGTGTAAGTTTAGTGAAATAGACATTTCTTGCAACTTAGAAGTTTACCAATGATTATATTGGTATAATTAACAATGTTTTATACTATTTATTTAATCTGGATAATAGATTATTTTATCCCATATACATGCCGCCATTAACGTTAATTGTTTCGCCGGTGATATAACAGGCACCCGCAGATGCCAGAAAAACAACCACACTGGCGATCTCGTTCACATCACCAAAACGGTTCAGCGCGATCTGTTCAAGTAATGCCTTTTGTTGTACTTCCGATAATCCATGCGTCATGTCCGTTTCAATGAAACCCGGTGCAACAGCATTGACGGTGATCCCGCGGGATCCCACCTCTCTGGCCAAAGAACGGGTAAAGCCGATAATTCCTGCCTTTGCTGCAGAATAATTACACTGGCCGGCATTGCCCGAACTGGCCACAACTGAGGTGATATTAATAATTCGACCGGATCTGGCCTTGGTCATGCCGCGCAGACAGAGTTTGGTGAGCCGGTAGATTGAATTCAGGTTAGTATTAATGACATCATACCATTCCTCGTCTTTCATGCGTAACAGCAGATTATCACGGGTGATACCGGCATTATTGACCAGAATGGTTGGGCTAAGGTCAGCAGATTTGAGTTCCTCTCCCAGGCGTTCTACCGAAGCTGGATCAGCGACATCCAGGATGAAAGCGGATCCCTTGATTTTATATTCTGACAGAAGTTCTTTTATGGCATCCATGCCGGTTTTGCCGGTTGCCGTACCTGCAACATAATAACCAGCTTCGCCAAGTGCTTTGGCGATGGCCTTGCCTATCCCGCGGCTGGCGCCAGTAATGAGGGCAACTTGCTGATCTGACTTCATTGAATTGATTTTACTCCTTAATTAACCATTCATTGCAGATAAAGCTTTATCAAGTGATTCCCGGTCAAAAACCGGGTAAGTTTCAATTTGCCGGTCTATGCGTTTGATTAATCCACACAATACCTTTCCGGGACCACATTCCACGATCTTTGTAACACCCTTTCTTGACATTAACTCGATAGTCTCCACCCAGCGCACCGGTTGGTAGAGTTGCCCGGCCAGGGCCTGTTTAATGGCCGATATTTCTGACTTGATAGACACATCAACGTTGTGTATCACCGGAATCCGGCCTGCAGTTAAGGATATGGATTCCATGCGTGATGCAAATTTGCTGGCTGCCTCCTGCATCAAGGCGCAATGAGCAGGCACACTGACGGCAAGCACGACGGAACGCTTGGCCCCGGCACCAGCCGCCATCTCAACCGCGCGATTTACCGCTTCTTTATGCCCGGCAATAACAATTTGTCCGGCTGAATTAAAATTTGCCGCAGAAACAACTTGTCCCTGAGCGGCCTGTATGCATATTTTGATAATCTGTTCACCGGTTAACCCCAGTATGGCAGCCATGCTTCCAACGCCTTCAGGGACAGCGGCCTGCATATAGGCCCCACGATCAGCCACCAGAGCAATGGCTGCATCGAATGCAAGCATGCCGGAACAGACCAGTGCTGAATATTCTCCCAGGCTATGACCCGCCATCAATGCGGGTAAAGGCCCGTGCCTCTCCGCCCAGATCTTCCAAACAGCCACGCCGGCGGTGAGCAATGCCGGTTGGGTTTTTGACGTAATGTTGAGTTCAGATTCAGGCCCGCTATGGACCAGTTGCCAGAGATCATAGCCGAGTACTCCTGATGCCTCGGCATAAAGCTTTTTTACAATCGGATAGTGTTCCGCCAGTGCGGTAGACATGCCTACAGACTGGGAACCCTGGCCGGGAAATACGAATGCAAGCTTGTTATCAGTCATCTGTAAATTTGAAGGTTTAATTTTTTAATCATCTTGTGATTCGTGATTGGTAATTCGTTATTCGTGATTATTGTTTGGAGCTTTGTCTGGCCAGTTACCAATCACGAATTACGATTCACGAATCACCGGATTCTAGTATTTAACCAATGTGGCTCCCCAGGTTAATCCGCCACCAAATGCCTCCAGTAACAATGTATCGCCCCGCTGGATGCGGCCATCCCTGACTGCTACATCAAGGGCCAATGGAACGGAGGCTGCTGAAGTGTTGCCATGCTGGTCGACAGTCAAGATGACCCGATCCATGGACATATTCAGTTTTTTTGCTGTGGCGGAGATAATGCGTGTGTTTGCCTGATGGGGGACCAGCCAGTCGATGTCTTCTTTCTCCAGATGATTGGCTTCAAGGGTCTCATCCACAATACGTCCCAATGTATTTACCGCGACCTTGAATACCTCATTGCCCTGCATCTGGATAAAGGCTGTTCCATTTTTTAATTTTTCAGGATAACGGGAAATGCCGGCCGGTACCTGCAAAAGTTCATTATATTCACCATCAGCATGCAGATGTGATGACATGATGCCGGGTTCCGGGCTGGCCTCAAGAATGACTGCACCCGCACCATCACCAAACAATACACAGGTACTGCGATCTGTCCAGTCCAGAATGCGGGACAGTGTTTCCGCACCGATGACCAGAGCTGTTGTCGCAGCGCCCGTACGAATAAATTTATCTGCAATATCCAGCGCGTAAATAAAACCGGTGCATACTGCCTGTACATCGAATGCGGGACAACCATGTATACCCAGACGCTTCTGCAACAGACAGGCGGTGCTGGGAAAGATGACATCAGGTGTCGTTGTGCCGATAATAATAAGATCTATTTTGCCAGGGTTGATACCGGATGCGGCAATCGCCTTGAGTGCAGCATGTTCTGCCAGGTCACAGGTCGTTTCATTTTCTGCGGCAATGTGCCGTTTAATGATGCCGGTGCGTGTCTTAATCCACTCATCCGAAGTATCGACAATACGTTCAAGTTCGCCATTGGTCATGATCTTCTCTGGCAAGTAACCACCCGTGCCGGTAATTCTTGAATAAATCAATGGGGGTTATCCTTTCGGGAATAATTTTTCAAGTTCGGAAGTAATTCGCTGCGGCACGTTTTTTTCAACTTCTACAATGGCTTCTTCAATCGCATTTGCAAAAGCGACCTTATCTGCACTTCCGTGGCTTTTTATCACTATACCGCGCAAGCCCAGCAGACTCGCGCCATTATACCGTCTGGGATCTATATTACCGCGTATAGCTTCCAGAACCGGTTTGGAGATCAGTGCGGCAAAACGCCCATAAAGAGTTTGACTGAACTGCTTTTTGGCATTGTTTATCAGAAATGATGCAACACCCTCGCTTGCCTTGAGCGCGATATTTCCGCTAAAACCATCACAAACGATGACATCCACCTTTCCGGTATAGATATCATTACCTTCGACGAAACCCACATAATTGAGATGACTCTGTGATAATAATGCCGCGGCCTGTTTCACACGGTCATTACCCTTGATTTCCTCCGCCCCGATATTTAACAGGGCGACTGCCGGATTGGGGTTATTACAGACTGCACTGGTCAACTCGGCACCCATGACAGCAAACTGGAAAAGTTGTTCTGAACTTGAATCGACATTTGCTCCGAGGTCCAGCAGGTGCGTATTACCTTCAGTGCCAGGCATGGTGCCGCAAATCGCAGGCCGGTCAATACCAGGCAACATTTTCAGCACAAATCTTGCCATGGCCATCAAGGCACCGGTATTACCGGCACTGACACAGGCCTTTGCAATGCCGTCCCTGACCAGATCAATGGCTACCCGCATGGAAGAATCCTTTTTATTGCGTAATGCCAGAGATGGCAACTCGTGCATCTCAACTACTTCAGAGGCATGGTGTATTTGCAGGCGTTCACTTTGTGCTGTCCCGTTTTTTGCGAGTACTTCATTCAGGGCGTCCTGCTGCCCAACCAGAATCAGATACAGGTTTTCATGTTTTTCAAGGGCATAAAGTGCAGCAGGCACGATCACTGACGGACCGCCATCGCCTCCCATAGCATCCAGTGCAAGGGTAACTTTCAAGATAATCTCTTCAGAATAATCAGATTATGGAAGTACCGCATATGAAAAAGCCTGCAGGTACTTTACCCCGGGTCAATATGCAGTGCTTATTCTGTTTCGTCCTTTTTATCCAGCACTTTACGGCCGCGGTAATATCCATCTGCGCTGACATGATGTCTTCTGTGGATTTCACCAGTATTGGATTCAATCGACAGGGTCGGATTTGAAAGTGCATCATGGGCACGTCGCGTTCCACGACGAGCGGTAGATTTTTTCGATTTTTGAACAGCCATGGCTCTAATTTCTCCTGTTAGTGCATGATTTCCGGGTTAGTTTGTCCAGTGCAGCAAAGGGACTGTCCCCTGTTTTATTGTTAATTTCATTTATCAATTCTGTGGCTTTGCATACATTTGCATTGTGCATTGCTGAAATCGGTAATGCCAAAATTAATTCATCTTCTATCATACCTTGCAGAGATAATGATGCTTCTCCAGTCTGCAAAGGTTCACATCCATCCGGTAATGTAATTGATTCAGCACAGTCAGCTACAATACCCAGATAAACCGGATTATTGATTTTTAATTCCATGCCACCGAGGCATCTTTGACACTGAATTTTCACCTGCGCTTTAATCTCACCACTGATAAAAGGGATGTTTCGCCTTTCATCAAAGGTGAATTCCAGCCTGAATATCACCTGGCCGGTCTGATCGTGCAATAATCCACCTAGCCGTTGCATATCATGTATTGCATACTGTCCGGCTATCACTTCGCCGTTCCTGGCGAGACGTTTTGGCTCGATTGTTAGCGGCAAGTCGGGTGACATCAGGCGGCAAAGTGTATCCATGCGCCAACGCGCTGTCAAAATACCGCTGATTTTAGGTATAACTTATTGACTAATAAATAAATTATTTAATGAATTCAAGTCAATTTTCAGGTAACAAAGTGGGAAACAACAAAAATCAACCAGCCCTGATACTCGCCTCTTCTTCTCCCTACCGGCAGGAATTGCTGGCCAGGTTAAAGATACCTTTTCTCTGCCAGAGTCCTGAGATAGAGGAAACAACCCTGGACGGGGAAGATGCGGTAGCCGCTGTGATGCGCCTGTCCGAACAAAAGGCCAGGAAGATTGCCGCATTCCACCCTGCTGCGATCATTATAGGTTCCGATCAGGTCGCACTATTGAATGATTGTATCCTCACCAAACCCGGCAATCATGACAAGGCCAGGCAACAGCTTGAACAGCTCAGTGGCCAGAATGTGGTTTTTAATACCGGACTCTGTGTTGTCAATGCCAAATCTGGTTCTATACAAACAGGCTATGTGCCCTTTGCTGTGAAATTCAGGAAACTTGATGCAGGTGAAATTGAACATTATCTCAGCAAGGAAACACCCTATGACTGTGCGGGCAGTTTCAAGTCCGAAGGACTGGGAATTTCATTACTGGAAAAAATGACCGGTGATGATCCGACAGCCTTGATTGGCCTGCCTTTAATCCGATTGAGTGCGATGTTGAGAAATGAAGGGATCGCCCTGCCTTAACGGCTGAACTACAGCTGCTCAGAGTAATACCGTGGTTTTTAACCCGGTAGTCAGCGCAGTTCCAGTTTTGAACTTATTGCACTGGCCACTGCCGTGCCCACTTGTCTGGCAAATCTTTCGAAATAGGTATCGCGCAGGGTGAAATCAACAATATCTTCTGCTCCGATCACCTCCCTGGCCACATAACCGGCGCTGCCCAGGGCATCAACCAGACCCAGATCGATGGATTCTTCTCCGCTCCAGATTAATCCGGAAAAGATTTTATCATCACTCTTGAGGCGATCTCCCCGCCCTGCCTTGACCACATCGATGAACTGCTGGTAAACATCGTTTAATACCCCGTCAATATGTTCCACATCTTCAGATTTCTGAGGTGAAAAAGGATCCAGAAAACCCTTGCTTTCACCCGCTGTGATTAACCTGCGTTCTATTCCCAGCTTATGGATTGCATCGACAAAACCAAAGCCTGACATAATCACGCCAATCGAACCTACTATACTGGCCTTGTTTGCGTATATTTTTTCCGCGGCGGCAGCAATGTAATATCCCCCCGAGGCGCAGATATCGGCAATCACCGCATAGAGCGGAATATCGGGATAAAGCTCCCGCAACCGTTTAATTTCATCATTCACATAACCTGCCTGTACCGGACTGCCACCCGGACTGTTAATACGCAGGATGACGCCGGCGGTATTTTTATCTTCAAATGCAGCCCTTAAACCACTGACTATGTAATCCGCATTGGCCTCGCTGTCTGTTCCTATTACACCTTCAATATCGATCAGGGCCGTATGCTTCCCAACCGTTATCTTGCCCCCATACCAGCTGGCTGGCAGATATAACAGGAGAAAAAGGATGAGATAGCCAGCAAAAAAGAATTTGAAGAAAATACCCCAGCGGCGTGCCCGGCGTTGCTCGGCCACGGCCTCCCAGGCAATACGGTTGACCAGATTTTGCTCAAAATCTGTTACCGGTTTTCCATTATCTGGATGTGTATTTTCCATAGTGTGAATTATACCTCAATCAGTGCGCCATCCCAGTCAAATACCGGCAGTTTAATCTCTTTCTTTGACATGAATTTTCTCCTGGAGTTTTTTGAGCAACGATAACAGCTCACCAGGCAACGGGGCGCTGATGGTCTTTACCATTCCGGAATAGGGTAATTTCAGTGTAAGACTTTCTGCATGCAGAAACATTCGTTGCAAACCGGTGTTCCTTATTAGCCGGTTAAAGTCCCGATCACCATATTTGGCGTCACCGGCAATGGGATGTCCGATACTGGCCGCATGTACCCTGATCTGATGTGTCCGGCCTGTAGTGATCCTGATACGTGTAAGGCAGGTACTGTTATATATTTTCTCAACGTGAAAACTGGTCTTTGCGCCTTTGCCTTCGGCATGAACCTGCACCATACGCTCGCCGGACAGCATTTCATTTTTCCTGAGGGGCAATGTCACCTCCGTATCACCTCTCAATCTGCCCTTCAGTAAGGCCAGATAAGATTTTGTTACCCGGTTTTCCTGCAACATGGTGTGCAGATTACGTAAAACCCGGTGATCCTTTGCCAGCAACAAACAACCTGATGTAGGTTTATCCAGTCTGTGCACAAGTTCCAGAAAAGGCAGATCTGACCTCAGGGTGCGTAATAGCTCAATCACACCGTATCGTTCCCCGCTGCCGGCATGAACGGCCATTCCTGCCGGTTTATTGATGGCCAGGATAAAGTCGTCTTCATAAATAATGCTGTCATTGACCATCCCGAGCATGGCAGGAGAGGGTGTTTGCTGTTTTGCTTCAGAGATGTTCCGGTAGACCGGGGGCACCCGGACACTGTCCCGCTCCATAAGCCGGTAGTCCGGCTTGACCCTGGAACCATTTACCCTGACCTCCCCTTTACGCAACATTTTATAGATGCGTGTCTTGGGAATATCCTTCAGATAGCCCGTTAAATAGTTATCAATTCTCCGGCCGGCCTGATCCGGGGTCACCAGAATATGCTCAACAGCCGGTTTATTTATCTGTTCCTTCGCCATATTTTCCTGTTTGTTAATTGCCGGAGTATAACAAGATTGATATAGTATCATCCTGATTTCAGGGAAAATTCCCGGAAACATACCCAAAGGCCATAATGACCTGAAAAGAGCGCATTCTGCTGCTGCTATGGGGTTGGAAACAAAAGTGAGGAACGCAAGTTATCAGACAGGTTATCGTTCTGGCTTGCCAGCCACCCACCCCTCCATACCAGCCGATTGCCCGGGATATATCTGACATCAAAGAACAATCACCTGCAGCAAAAACAGACTGCCGGGCACAACGCCAGGCAAAATGCAGCAGGCAAAATAGGGTTTAATCACTACTCTACCCTGTGAACGAGTAGTTAAGAAGCGCTCCTGCCGGCAAGACTTATATTGCACCGGAAATACCGATTTCCGATGACAGGATTATGCGGTAGTCATGAGCGCAGATAAGGAACTATACAATGAAAAGAATGCTGATTAACGCAACTCAGCCGGAAGAGTTGCGTGTTGCCATGGTGGATGGCCAGCGGTTATATGATCTCGATATCGAATCAACCAGCCGGGAACAAAAGAAATCCAATATCTACAAGGGCCGCATCGTCCGTATCGAGCCCAGTCTGGAAGCTGCTTTTGTCGATTATGGTGCCGAACGCCATGGTTTCCTGCCTTTCAAGGAGATCGCCCATGCCCTGTTCAAGGATAATTTGCAAGATGGCCAACATGGCCGTATCAATATCAAGGATGTTCTCAAGCAAGACCAGGAATTTGTTGTCCAGGTAGAAAAGGAAGAACGTGGCAATAAAGGTGCCGCGCTCACGACTTTTATCAGTCTTGCCGGTCGTTATCTGGTGCTCATGCCTAACAATCCGCGTGCAGGTGGTGTTTCCCGCCAGATTGAAGGCAGTGACCGGAATGAGGCCAGGGAGGCCATGAGTAATCTGAATATCCCGCAAGACATGGGGTTGATATTACGGACTGCCGGCGTGGATAAATCCGCGGAAGAATTGCAGTGGGATCTGGATTATCTGTTAAGTCTGTGGGAGGCCATTACTCATGCCTCACAACTCAAACCTGCTCCGTTCCTGATCTATCAGGAAAGTGAAGTCATCATCCGCGCCATACGTGATTACCTGCGCAAGGATATTGCTGAAATCTGGGTAGATA
>MGYU01000106.1 GCA_001801885.1 Gammaproteobacteria bacterium RIFCSPLOWO2_12_47_11 | reverse complement strand
AGATGAAAAAATATTGACGGCCATCAAGAATCGGGTAATTGAATTGACACACGCCAAACGCGGTGCATCAGATACACGTGAAAAAAGGAAGGTCGCTTAATTGACCCATTAGTAAAAGATTTTTTATCCATTAAATAAAAAGAACAAGATAGACGATTGGAGTTTTAATGACATTTACGACACGTATCGTTAATGGGAAAGTCTACGACCCCATGAACAACATTGATGGGGAAATCAGGGACATCTGCATTGAGGACGGACGTATTGTAGAGTCCATGCCTGATGATGCTAGCCGCATCGATGCCGGGGGTATGGTCATCATGCCTGGCGGTATCGATATTCACTGTCATATTGCCGGGGCAAAGGTCAATGCCGGGCGCAAACTTATGCCCGAAGATCACAGACGGGACCCACACCCTGAAACTGCATTCACCCGTTCAGGGACAGGTGGCATCGTTCCATCAACATTTGCTACCGGCTACCGTTATGCCACACTCGGTTACACTACGGCAATGGAGGCGGCCGTTCCCCCTATCACAGCCAGACATACATTGGAGGAACTGGACTGTACTCCGATAATTGACAAGGGCTTTTATGTCCTGTTAGGCAACAATATCTTTCTGCATAATCTGCTAAGAGAGGGCCGTCATGAAGAATTCCGTCAAACCATTGCCTGGTGGGTGAACGCTACCAAGGCCTATACCACCAAACTGGTCAATCCCTGTGGTGATGAGCCCTGGAAAGGGCAACGTAACAAGAATATTACTGATATCGACGAGAAGGTTGACGGTATATCACCCCGAATAATCATTGAAGCCTTTGTCAATGCCGTTAATGCCATGGGCTTTCCTCATCCGCCACACATTCACTGTAACAACCTCGGTCATAGTGGAAACTACAAAACCACCCTCGAGACCATGCGTACTGCCGGTGACCAGCGTCTGCACGTGGCCCATATCCAGTTTCACAGCTATGGCGGAGTGACAGGGAAAAATCCAACATCTAAAGCCGCGGAAATCATAGAGTATGTCAACCAGCATCCAAACATCACCTGTGATATCGGCCAGGTCATGTTTGGCAATGCCACCATCATGACAGCAGATGCACCACTCGCCTATGTATTGCGTGGCTTTAATAAAAACAAGTGGGTTAACGCGGATACGGAGTGTGAAAGTGGCTGTGGCATCTTGCCATTCACTTATCAGGAACACGTCTATACACATACCATGCAATGGGCAATTGGACTTGAAATGTTTCTACTCTCAGAAGACCCCTGGCGAGTTATTCTTTCAACAGATCATCCGAATGGCGGCTCATTCATGAATTATCCCAAGTTGATCCGTCTCTTGATGGATAAAAGCTTTCGCAGGGAAGAAATGGGCCGTGTTAATCAAAAGGCTATTGCAAAAACAGCGCTCAATGATCTGGACCGGGAATATACCCTCAATGAGATTGCTATTATCACTCGCGCTGGTCCGGCCCGTGCACTCGGTTTGAAAAACAAGGGACACCTGGGGCCAGGGGCTGATGCCGACATTACAATTTACGATGATATGGATGACAAGGAGATGATGTTTAATGCTCCGCGCTATGTTATTAAATCCGGCATACCCATCATCGCAGACCACGAATTCAGGGGAGATCACACAGGCCGTCTGTTGCATATCACACCAGAATACGATCAATCGATCGAGGAAACGGTTAAGCCTTTTTTTGAAAGTTTTTATTCCGTTGAATTTGGCAATTACGCGATCGATGATTCTTATATGCACGATCATGAGGTGATCCAGACAACCAAAACTTCATGATAACAATGAAAATCAAATCCACAGAAATTGTTGATACCTTTGCAGAAGCCTTCAAGATGTCTGGCACTCGCGTGATTATCACCGCTGCAACGAAACAATGGGCTATGGCAGCCGCACAATCAATGACAGGGTTCGCCACCTCAGTGATTGGATGTAAATGTGAAGCAGGCATTGAGCGTGAACTTAATGCTGAAGAGACACCAGACATGCGCCCCGGGGTCAGTGTGCTGTTATTTGCCATGGATGCTGATGGATTGGGAAAACGCCTGGTGGAACGCATTGGTCAGTGTGTCATGACCTGTCCAACAACGGCTTGCTTCAATGGTCTTGAATCTGACACAACAGCCATTGTTGGTGGCCAGTTACGTTATTTCGGTGACGGACATCAAATCGGCAAGGTATTGGGAGATCAACGGCTATGGCGTATCCCGGTTATGGACGGCGAATTTGTCGTTGATGAACATTTCGGTATCCAGGATGCCGTCGGCGGCGGCAATATTCTGATTTTAGGCAAAGACCAAAAAACTGTTTTGAAAGCAGCAACAGCAGCAACAAAAGCCATGTGTGAGATTGATGGGGTTATTCTACCTTTCCCGGCTGGAGTCGTACGCAGTGGTAGTAAGGTCGGTTCAAAGTATAAATCACTAATTGCATCAAGCAATGATGCTTATTGCCCAACTCTACGAACTGTAACGGGTAAATCACTTGTACCCGAAGATGTAAATTGCGTACTTGAAATTGTAATTGATGGTTTGAATGAAGCAACTGTTGCTGATGCGATGCGTGTTGGTTTACATGCCGCTGCAAAACCAGGTATCAAGCAATTATCTGCGGGTAATTATGGTGGTAATTTAGGCCAATATCATCTGTATTTAAACAAAATTCTGGAAGCAAGCTAACGGTCATGAGTTTAAAACTTTCATTACATACAAAACCTGATGTACCACTCGAAGCAGCTGTTATCTGTACTGATAAATTAAATGGTGCAAATGAAACTGCAATCGCTGCCTTGACCGTCTTCCATGGTAATGACCAAACTGCACTTGGAGAATTTTTTACAGTAAAGGGACAGTGCGATGGTGAAATACATATCGAAGGTGATTTAGCCAATGTTAAACACCTTGGTTCTGAAATGACATCTGGTAAGATGATTATCGAAGGTGATGTGGGCCAACATCTGGGCGCTGGCATGTCTGGTGGTGAAATTATTGTTGAGGGAAATGCAGGAAACTGGGTCGCCCCTGAGATGACTGGCGGACGAGTCATCATCAAGGGTAACGCCGGCCATATGGTGGGGAGTGCCTATAGAGGCGATGCCGTGGGGATCTTGGGTGGCGAAATCATTATTCATGGGAATGTAGGCAACGAACTTGGCAGTGCGATGCGAAATGGGCTCGTCGTTGCTGGAGGTAATAGTGGTGACTTTACCGGTGTCAACATGCATGCAGGAACTATAATTGTGCTCGGTGAAATGGGTATCCGCAGTGGAGCAGGTATGAAACGTGGAACAATCCTCTCCATGCATAATGCAGATATGCTCCCGACATTTTCGCATGCCTGTACCTATCACCCATATTTTGTGCGCTTGTACCTCGCCTATATTAAAGAGCAGGGCCTGACTATTGATGACGCACAGTTAGTTGGTAACTACCAACGATGGGTCGGTGATGCTATTGAACTTAATCGCGGAGAAATTTTATTGTATGTAAATTGATTGTCAGTTACAAATAGATATAATGATTATTGCGATCTAATATTTTACCTAAACACCCTTGGGGGAAAAGATCATGACAACAGTTGTTACAGATAATTGTGTTAAATGTCGTTTTACCGACTGCGTCGTACCGTGTCCTGTTGACTGCTTTCATTATGATGATGAATGTCTGTATATCGATATGGATGTCTGTATCGACTGCAGTGCCTGTATTCCGGCATGTCCGGTAGAAGCCATATTTGAAGATCCCATCCCCGAAGAGCATAAACACTGGATTGCAATCAACGCAGAGCGCTCAAAAGTATTACCCGTATGTAATGAAAAGTGGGATCCATTACCAGGCGCAGAGGAGAGAAAAAAGGCATTGGGACTTTGATTAAATGAAGTGCATCTCCTGGCAGCATACAGAAAGGCTTAATCGCCTATAAAATCACACTATTGTCACTCCCCGCTCGACTGCATGGATACAGAAGGTATGACCCCAAGGATGGGAGATAGAACCTGAGTCTGGAACAGAAGTCGAGAGAGTCGTACGATGCCAAAACCAAGGCGAGAATAGACAATATCTGTAAACTTCTAAAGAGATATCCAGCAGAATGATAACAACTTTGTTTACGATGGGTTTTGTAACTTATAAAGAATGCTCTTGCCCATAGAGTGCGCAAACTCTTCTATGTTCTCATAACCCTTATCACAGGCATAATTTACCAACTGCATTACCATCTGACTGGTTTCTGCCACTTCTTCATGCGAACGGCCACAACCTTCGCAATGTGTACCTTCATCAGTACATTTACTGATACATGGTCTGAATATCATACTTCCTCCAATTATTGATTTGTTAATTTTTAAATAGTTGTAACCTTTTATAGTATTTATTATCCTGCCTATATACTTATCAGGGTTTATATACATACACAAATAAGACTGATGTAGAGATTGTGCAAACTACCACTTGTGCCACAAATTACTATTCTAATGTCCCTGGCCGAACGACCGCTTACGCTGGATAATTAACGTTTAAGCACCAGATACGAATGTCTGTATATGGACCACCCCTGTTGAGCAAGTATTACCAGTGAGCATTCTCAGAATTCACTTCTACATATTACGCTTCTGTTTCACATTAAATACCATCCAGTTCTTACTGTGTAGACATTTTTGCTGTATTAGAAGTTCGGTTCTGAAGCTATTTATAATCTGTTAATAGAAAGAATAATTTAATTTACCAACTTTTATAAATGGAAACAAATTGATGAAAAGGAAATAGGGATGGGTGAACCTAAAAGGAAACAACGAAAAAAATAATCTATACCAAGGAAATGCTGGTTAGTCTGAATTAGAGAAGGAATTTATTCATCTATAATTCAAAAACTGTAAAAACACCTAGCATAATTATCTACTTACAGAATATTTCTAATAGTGTATATTGTTGCTTTCTATGTGCTTAATCAGTGAGCAATCCATACGCAGTAATAATAACAATAAATTCAATGAGTTACGAATTTTTCTATCCGAATCAACCTTTAAGTTTCCAGTATAATTAGACATTAACAGGAAAATACCTGCGATGGCAGGATGATGACCAATTGTAATATTATGTCAGTACAATAATTTTAAGTCAGTAAATATTTTTTATGAAAACAAAGACACATCAGGCAGTTGTGCTGAAGGACGTTCCTTGTCCATTTTGCAGTCTTATCTGTGACGATTTAGTCATTCAGAACAGTGATGGCAAACTGACAGTGAAAGAAAATGGTTGCGCTATAGTGGAAGCACACTTCAGCCAGTCACCACCTGATGATACACCCGCTCTGAAAGGTAAATCCTGTTCTATTGATAAAGCTATTGAGGTTGCAGCCAGGATCCTGAAACAATCCAGTCAACCGTTACTTGCCGGATTGGGCACGGATATTAGAGGCATGCGCTCTGTTATGCGACTCGCCGATAATATTGGTGCGACGATTGACCATATGCACAGCGATGGTGCGATCAGGAACACACTGGTATTACAAGATCTTGGTTGGGTTATGACAACCATGTCAGAAATAAAAAATCGGGCGGATTTTATTATCTTTGCAGGGACAGACGCATCAAATTATCCACGCTTTTTCGAACGTGTCATCTGGAATAAAGATTCATTATTTAGTGATGTGAAAAAAAGAAAGATTGTTTATATCGGCGATAAGCTGAATACCTCAGCGGGGAAAAGCCTCGAAGGCACATTACCTACGGTATTAAAGTGTGAACAAGAAGAAATCAATGAAATCATTTCGGTTTTGCATACTATCATTGCTGGCAACAAAATACACCAGCCAATAATTGCAGGAATTAATCTTATAACATTACAAAAACTCGCCAATCAAATGAAAGAGGCAAAATACGGCGTTATTGTCTGGGCGCCTGGCGAATTAAACTTTCCACATGCCGAATTAACCATTCAAAGTATTTGTGAGTTGGTAAAGTATCTGACCAGAACTACGCGGTTTGCCGGATTTACCCTGGCTGGTGGCGATGGAGTAATGAGTGCGAATAGTTTAAGTGCATGGCAAAGTGGCTTTCCATTACGTGTGAATTTCAGTAAAGGTTTTCCAAAACAAGATGTCGGTAGAAATTCAACCAAAAATTTACTGAAAAATAAAGAAGTTGATGCATTGATCTGGATTTCCAGCTTTAGTTCAAATAATAATCCTCCAAAAGCGAATATACCAACCATTGTTCTTGCTACACCAGGAACAAAACTGAATTTTAAACCTGATGTGTTTATCCCTGTTGCCACACCGGGCATTGATCATTCAGGCCAGTTAATCCGAACAGATAATGTTGTTTCACTCACTCTAAAAAAATTACGAGATTCAAAATACAAGAGTGTTAGCGACATATTAAATCGCATGATTGATTTAATTTAGGTGACCATCGAATTATGTTAATTAAATTATCTGGTGGCACAGTCTACGATCCTGTTCATGGTATCAATGGTGAACAGAGAGATATTTATATACAGGATGGTTATATCACGAGAAAACCAGCCGCTTCGGTAAAGATTGATAAGATATACGACCTTAATGGCAAAATAATTATGGCTGGTGCAATTGATATCCACACTCATATTGGTGGTGGCAAGGTAAATATTGCACGTATGATGTTACCCGAAGATCACCGGTCAGACCTTGTAAGTAAAACAAAACTAACCCGTTCAGGATGTGGTCATGCCGCACCGTCAACATTTACTGCGGGATATCGGTACGCTGAAATGGGTTATACCGCCTGTTTTGAACCGGCTATGCTACCGGCAAATGCACGTCAGGCACACATGGAAATGGCAGACACTCCAATGGTCGATAAGGGCGCCTATGCGATGTTGGGTAGTGATGATTTCTTCCTTCGTATGCTAGCCGCTAAAAAAGATCGTGAAGCCATTAGCGATTACGTGGGCTGGACAATTAATGCAACACAGGCAATGGCAATTAAAGTTGTAAACCCTGGCGGAATCAATGCCTTTAAGTTTAATCAACGTAGATTGAACCTGGATGAACAGAATGAACATTATGGTGTCTCACCTCGTGAGATCATAAAATCACTCGCACGTGCTGTTCGCGAATTAGGTGTTCCCCACCCTCTACATTTACATGGATGTAACCTGGGCGTTCCAGGCAATATGCAAACAACACTGGATACCATTCATGCCGTCGAGGGCATGCCATTACATTTAACACATGTCCAGTTTCACAGCTATGGCACTGAAGGTGACCGAAAATTTTCATCGGGTGCTGCGCAAATCGCTGAAGCTGTAAACTCAAACCCGAATATTTCTGTCGATGTTGGACAGGTCCTGTTTGGACAAACAGTTACCGCATCAGGTGATACCATGATGCAGTATTCAGGACATTGGCATGCACATCCACAAAAATGGGTTATTATGGACATTGAATGTGATGCAGGCTGTGGCATTGTCCCCTTTAAATATCGAGACAAAAATTTTGTTAATGCTTTGCAGTGGGCAATAGGCCTTGAACTCTTTTTATTAATTAAAGATCCATGGCGTGTTTTCCTGACAACCGATCATCCAAATGGCGCACCATTCACAAGCTACCCACATTTAATACGATTATTAATGGATCGTAGTTTCAGAAATGACATGCTGGCGACGATCAACAAAAGTGCTGCTGCAGCAAGTGTATTAAGTAGTATTGATCGCGAGTATACCCTTTATGAAATCGCAAAGATGACACGCGCTGGACCAGCACGTAGTCTGGGATTGAAAGACAGAGGTCATTTAGGTGGTGGTGCCATTGCAGATATAACTGTGTACAACGACTTGAAAGATAAAGAAAAGATGTTTGAAAAACCACTTTATGTCTTTAAAAACGGAGAAGAAATTGTCAAAAATGGCAAGATCGTCAAGATTGTAACTGGCGGTACTCACACCCTGAGACCTGATTACGACAAGAGTATTGAACAATCATTGAAAAAATATTTTGATCGTTATATGACAATCAAACTGGTTAATTTCAGGATCGATGATGATGAAATCGTTGAGCATGGTAACAGCAATATCATTATTCAACCTTGTACATAAAATATCATGGAAATAAACGGTATATTTATCGATGATACTTTCGCAGAGGCTTTCCCTATGAAAGCCACGCGTATTATTATCACAGCAATGAACTTAAAGTGGGCACACAAGGCAGCAAATGCACTCAGGGGATTTGCTTCATCTGTTATCGCTTGCGGATGTGAAGCAGATATTGAAAGAGAGTTATTACCTTCGGAAACACCCGATGGTCGACCTGGAATTTCACTGATGATATTCGCGATGTCGACAAAAGACCTGGAAAAACAAGTCCCGACACGTGTAGGTCAATCTGTTATGACAACGGCGACGACATCCTGTTACGCTGGCATTCTTGACGGTAAACAAATCGCCATGGGGAAAAGTCTACGTTTTTTTGGTGATGGCTATCAAATATCAAAAGTGATCAATGGCCGAAGATTTTGGCGGATACCCGTTATGCATGGTGAATTCATTTGCGAAGATACCACTGGCGTAACCAATGCTATAGGCGGCGGAAATTTTCTTGTTCTGGCAAAAACTGCACGCCATGCTCTAACGGCTTGTGAAAAAGCAGTTGATGAAATAAACAAAATTCCAGGCGTCATTACCGCTTTTCCAGGGGGGATGGTCGGATCAGGTTCAAAAGTCGGATCGAAATATAATTTTCTTCCGGCATCAACCAATGAGGTTTATTGTCCCACATTAAAAGGACAGGTTAATTCAGAACTGAGTGAAGAGATTGGTTCTGTTCTGGAAATTGTTATTGATGGTCTTGATGAAGAATCAATCAACGAAGCAATGCGTGTAGGTATTAAAGCGGTCTGCTCTTTTGGCCCAAAAAAAGGTATCTGCCGTATTAGTGCCGGTAATTATGGCGGGGAATTGGGACCGTATCATTTCCATCTCAGGAAGATACTGAAATGAATCCGTTAATCTTTACATTAAAGATTCAACCGGAATTTATTTTGGATGTTGCTCAATTAACTCCCGATAATCTTGCTGGTTTGAACAAGACAGAAATCAAATCACTGAAATTGCCTTATGGTAAAAATATGGTGCCATTGGACACACTCTTCAGTGTTACAGGTACTGATTCTAATAATATTCAGATCAATCGTAGTTGTGAAAAGCTCGTCGCAGTCGGGAGATATATGACCCATGGAACAATCAATGTAAATGGCAATGTTGGTAAAATTCTTGGCTCATATTTGCATGGTGGTACTATTACAATTAATGGAAACGCGGGCTCATGGGTCGGAAACAACATGTCTGGTGGCCGCATTGATATTAATGGCAATGCTGGTGATCACGTCGGTGCTGGCAAACCTGGTGATACTTTTGGCATGACTGATGGCATCATCAAAATTACCGGTTCTGCCGGGGATCGTGTCGGCGACAGAATGCGCCGCGGCATGATCATAATATATGGTAAAGCAGGTGATTATTGTGGTAGCCGTATGCATGCAGGGACAATTATCGTTCTTGATAAAGCTGGAAAGAACTCAGGAGCTGGAATGCGACGCGGAACAATCATTCTGGCAAAGAAACCCTCTCATATAGCCGCTACATTCAAAAGTAATGGAAATTTAAAAATTCAGTTTTTACGCTTGCTGTTCACACAACTTTCGAATATGGGTAATGAATTTTCAATTTTCAAGGAATTTGGGCCGGAAGCGCATCGTCTTTCAGGTGATTTAGCACGTAACGGAAAGGGAGAAATCCTGATCTTGCATACACTTAACCTGAGAAATTAATCATGAAACGCACACGTGGGAAAAAAGGACGCGTCGAAGGCCGTACCACACCTCATAAGGCCCTGGCTGATATCCGTGATCTTCTCGGAGATGAGCCTCGCAGCCGTGATATGTTGATTGAACATCTGCACAAACTTCAGGATAGCTTTGGTCATATTTCCAATCGTCACATCCTTGCTCTGGCGATTGAAATGGAATTACCCATGGCTGAGGTGTATGAAACAGCAACCTTCTATCACCATTTTGATGTCATTAAACCTGGTGGGGATCCTCCCCCCCGTTTGACAGTTCGCGTCTGTGATTCGCTCACCTGTGATATGTTCGGGGCTAAACAACTTGTACAGGAACTCGAATCAGAAAAAGACAAACACGTACGCATACAACATGTCCCTTGTGTCGGACGTTGTAATGCCGCACCCGTTGCCGTTGTAGGCATGAACCCAATTGAAAAAGCAACCAGGGAAAAGGTCTTTACGGCGATACAGAATAATGAAACCGAGGCAGAGTTACCAAAATGTATTAATTACAAGGAATATCTTGATAAAGGCGGCTATCAGGTCCTGCAGGATTGTATTACTGGTAAGCATGATCGGGATAACATTATACAAATCCTGGAAGACTCCAGTCTCAGGGGCCTGGGTGGAGCCGGTTTCCCTGCCGGCCGTAAATGGCGCATTCTCAGGGATCAGCCACAACCCCGATTAATTGCCATCAATATTGATGAAGGAGAGCCCGGTACTTTCAAAGACCGATATTATCTTGAACGGGATCCCCATCGTTTTATTGAAGGAACCCTGATTGCCCATTGGGCCATCGAGGCGGATGCTATCTATATTTATTTGCGGGATGAATATGCGGGTTGTCGAAAATTACTACAACAGGAACTTGATGCGTTAAGACAGGATCCCCCCTGCGATTTACCCCCGATATATTTACGCCGTGGTGCCGGCGCCTACATCTGTGGCGAGGAATCCGCCATGATCGAATCCATCGAGGGAAAAAAAGGCATGCCGAGGCTGCGGCCCCCCTATGTGGCCCAGATTGGATTATTTGGCCGGCCTACACTTGAACAGAACATGGAAACCATGCACTGGGTACGGGATATCATTGAGAAGGGTGCAGACTGGTTCGCCTCCCAGGGCCGGAATGGACGCAAAGGTCTGCGGTCATTCTCGGTCAGCGGCCGTGTACAGAAACCCGGCGTCCATCTGGCACCTGCAGGGATCACAATGCGTGAATTGATCGATGAATACTGTGGCGGCATGCTGCCCGGCCATAAATTCTACGGGTATTTCCCCGGCGGTGCCTCAGGCGGTATCCTGCCGGCTTCCCTCGGTGATGTCCCCCTCGACTTTGACACACTGCAACCGCACGGTTGCTTCATTGGTTCTGCCGCCATCGTAGTGTTATCCAACAAGGACAGCGCCAGGGCCATGGCATTGAACGCCATGCGCTTTTTTGAGGATGAATCCTGTGGGCAATGTACACCCTGTCGTGTTGGAACAGCCAAAGCGGTAAAATTAATGGAAAAAAAAGACTGGAATCAACCTCTGCTGGAGGAACTGGCCCGGGCCATGGAAGATGCTTCCATTTGTGGACTGGGACAGGCCGCGCCAAACCCGCTGCGTTGTGCTATCAGATATTTCCCAAAGGAATTTGAATAATGGCCGCAAATCCGGAATACCTGCATGAAAAAATGATCAAATTCACCCTTAACGGTGAAGCAATTGATGCCTTCGGCGATGAAACGATCCTGGAAACAGCCAGGCGCCATGGCATCGAGATCCCGACACTGTGCTATCTGGAGGGTTATCGTCCTGACGGCAATTGCCGTGCCTGTATGGTGGAAATCAAGGGTGAACGTGTACTCGCACCTGCCTGCTGCAGGAAACCCACGGAGAATATGGAAGTGTCCAGTGACAATGAACGTGCCCTGCATTCGCAGAAGATGGTGATTGAACTTCTGCTTGCAGATATGCCACAGCAAGGCAAGTCACCCTACAAGTTAAACTCGGAGCTTGATCAATGGGTGAACAAGTTCGGGATTTATCATCCACGCTTTCACCAACGTAAACAGCCCCGTCCCGATCTGTCGCACCCGGCCATGGCCGTCAACCTGGATGCCTGTATCCAGTGTACACGTTGTGTGCGTGCCTGCCGGGAAGAACAGGTCAATGATGTCATTGGTTATGCCTTCCGCGGCAGCCGTTCCGAAATAGTGTTTGATATGGGCGAGCCCATGGGTGAAAGCACCTGTGTTGGCTGTGGTGAATGTGTCCAGGCCTGCCCTACCGGTGCTTTAATGCCGGCAAAAAATGCCGGTCTGGTGGAACCGGACAAAAAAGTGGAATCTGTTTGTCCATATTGCGGTGTCGGTTGTTTACTGACATTTAATGTCAAAAATAATTTCATTCAATATGTTGATGGTAGAGACGGGCCTTCAAATCACGGACGTTTATGTGTCAAAGGGCGCTACGGTTTTGATTATGTGCATCACTCTGATCGGTTGACTACACCCCTGATACGTAAAACAGATGCGGTTAAAACACCGGTACTGATCGACCCGCTTGAAATGCATAAATATTTCAGGGAGGCGAGCTGGGATGAGGCGCTTGATTTTGCCGCTACAGGTTTACGCAGCATCCGGGAAAATCAAGGACCCCAGGCACTGGCTGGTTTTGGCTGTGCCAAGGGCAGTAATGAGGAAGCCTACTTGTTCCAAAAACTGGTCAGGACCGGTTTTGGAACAAATAATGTCGATCACTGTACCCGGCTGTGTCATGCCTCATCCGTGGCTGCCCTGCTCGAAACCATTGGCTCCGGTGCAGTATCCAATCAGGTCGCTGATGGCACAGAAGCTGAAGTTATCCTCCTGGTTGGTGCACGACCGAATGATAACCACCCGGTAGCTGCGACTTTCATGAAAAACGCTGCCGAACGTGGCAGTAAGTTAATCATTATCGAACCCTACAGTTCCGAGATGTATCTGCATGCATCACATATGCTTAAATTAAGACCAGGAACAGATGTCCTGCTTCTTAACGGAATGATACATACCATCATTACCGAAGATTTGCATAATAAGGAATTTATCGAGCAACATACCGATGGCTTTGAAGCACTCAAAAAAACTGTTGAAAAATATCCACCTGAAAAGGTCGCACCCTTATGCGGCATCCCTCCTGAGACTATCAAGGAAGTAGCGCGTATCTATGCGACTGCAAAAACCGCTATTATTTTCTGGGGCATGGGTATTTCCCAACATATCCATGGTACCGATAATGCACGCTGCCTTATCTCGCTGGCGCTCATGACGGGGCAGATTGGCAGACCCAGTACCGGCTTGCATCCATTACGCGGACAGAACAACGTCCAGGGTGCCTCGGACGTTGGATTAATACCCATGGTCTACCCGGATTACCAACCCGTAGAAAGTGCTGAAGTACGTAAAAAATTTGAAGCATTATGGGGGACAAAACTGGATCCCAATGCCGGCAAGACTGTCGTTGAAATCATGCATGCTATACATGGGGGAGAATTAAACGGACTCTACATCATGGGCGAAAATCCTGCCATGTCTGATCCGAATCTTAACCATGCCAGGGAAGCACTTGCCATGCTGGATCATCTGGTGGTTCAGGATATATTTTTCACGGAAACTTGCAGTTATGCGGATGTCATTTTACCTGCTTCGGCATTTCCCGAGAAAACAGGTACGTTCACCAACACTGATCGCCGCGTCCAACTGGGACGGCAGGCTATTAATCCCCCGGGCGATGCCCGCCAGGACCTCTGGATCATTCAGGAGATAGCTAATCGCATGGGGCTTGACTGGGATTATTCCGGACCGGCAGATGTGTTTGCCGAGATCCGCCAGGCGGTACCCAGTCTAGGTGGTATGACCTGGGAAAGACTGGAAGAGGTTGATTCACTGACTTATCCACTCACCAAAGAAGGTGATCCGGGTCAACCGATTATTTTTAAAGACGGTATTTTCCCGACTGATGACGGAAAAGGCCGGTTTGTACCGGTTGACTATATCGAAGCAGCAGAACTGCCGGATAACAAATATCCCTACATTTTTGTGACCGGGCGGCAACTGGAGCACTGGCATACCGGTACCATGACCCGGCATTCCCGCGTACTGGATGCCATTGAACCGGGGCCCTGTATCATGATTAATCCTGCCGACCTTGATCAGTTCGATCTCAAATCCGGCGATATGCTGGTGATTGAATCACGGCGGGGAAGAATTGCGGCAACCACACGTGCTGATGAACATATGCAGAAAGGTGTGGTCATGATGCCCTTTACATTTTCTGAAGCTGCAGCAAACCTGATTAGCAACGACGCCCTGGATCCGTTTGGCAAGATCCCTGAATTCAAGTTTTGTGCAGTCAGGCTAAAACCGGGACAACGGGCTGATGATATAATCCAGCGAAAAAAATAAGGGAACTGATCTAACCCTGTATTTCTTCAACCAGAGTCAACACTTCTTCTATTAATGGGCCATTTCCTTCATCTTTAATGTCAGGAATGGTTGTTTTAATTTGATACAAGTCGCCCGGGATATCATCGGAAAAGATAAACTCATATTTTTTTCCTGAAAATTTTTCAAAATCATTACGGTGAGGATCATTCAAATAAGGAGAAAAAGATATTTTTTCACCTTCCAGGTTTTTTCCATTGTAATCAAAGTTGACCTTTTCTATTGATGCAACTTCTCTGAGGGCAATCTTGATCATTTTCTGGAAGTGGCGCCAACTGCCTTCAGTAAGACGATTCATTTCATAAACATCACCCTGCATAAAAATACCAAGTATGGGATTACCGGTAATATTGGTTACGTTATCAGGATTCACAGCCTGTTTTCTGTCCGCAGAAAAAAAGTCAAGCATGGCATTCTTGGTCCCGTCATCATTGATTTTTATAATGTCCAGATAAACAGCATCCGAAAAACCTTCCTCGTAGGTGCCGGATTTTACAAATTCATAGTATAACCGCATCGGTTTTTGTATGTTCTTCAGGTGATCTGTAAACCAGAGTCTGTTTTCTGCCGTAGAAAATTTAAAACCTTCAGGAATTTCTTCTACTTCACCGAATCTGCCGATACTGGCATCAATTTCTTCCTGGGTCAATTCGCGTTTCCCGGCATTATCCTGGGTATTTTCTGCATGTACTGCCGGTGAAATACAGGTTAATACAAAAATAATCAAGCTGAATAATCTAGTCATCATCGTCATTTTTCTTTGTTACAACAATTTCTTTCAATGGAACACCATAGTCTGTAAGAATCTGATCAATCTCTTTTTTATTTTCCTTGATTAAACGGTTAATCTTGTCCTTCCACTCTTTTTCACCATAACGTACAGCCATGGACATATTATAGGTTAATTTCAGTTCCGGATTTATGGGGTCGTCGCTGAGTGGAAGTAATACCAGTTCTACCTTGTCCTTGTATTGCTTGGCAAAATACCCTGCCGTTGGCCCCCATACAATAGTTACATCAACATTTCCGTTGACTACTTCATCTATCATTCTCTTGCCAGGATTCAATTTTGGATCCCCCGGCTGCCCCTGATAGGGCACCATGTTTCCCATAAGACCCTGGTAAAAGACCCAAAGTTGTGCAGGGCCTACATCCGCCAGTCCAAATTTCAAATCCGGTTTTTTTTCTTCAACGAATTTACCCAACTTCAGCGGATCTGTTACTTCATCCAGACCACGGCCTTTGGCATATACCAGAACATAAGTGGTGGTATAGTAGGGATCCGTTGTTGCTGCCAGTTCAAACTTATCCGGGACAGACATCACCAGATCGCATTTGAATTCGCCACCCTCTTCGCTGGTGAGAGTGTTGCGTATAAACCCTATACGCTGGGGAAACCAGGTATATTCAAGTTCGACACCCATCTTTTGGGCAAATAATTCAGCAATCTTGTTTTCATATCCTTGTTCTTCCTGGTTGGAAAATGGAAGCATGTAGGGATCAGCACAGACTTTCAGAATACCAGGTTCTGACGAGTCTTCACCACGAGCGACTATCATTGTGGTTAAAAATGACATCATCCCAATGAACAGGAATGCAATTTTCATCAATTTTATTTTATATCTTTTCATATCTGAATTAAATTTGTACCTTTATGAGGGTTTTACCTCAGTTGAAAAAAACATTGCCGATCATTGAAATATCACGGCAGTGAATTTTTTCTAAAAACAGGTTACTTTACTTCAACCTTGTTAAGTTTGCCAATTAAACGCTTGAAAGGGCCCTCTAGTGTCTCGTTGGCTTTTTTCAGGGCTGCATCCTTCATTTCGGCCGTAGCACTGCCAACCGGATTACTGACAACAATCACACCAACCATGCCAAAGCCGATATGCGGTTCACAGACATAACCATAGATACCTTCATTCTCAAGAGTTACGTTGAAACTGCCTCCGGGAAGTTTCCCTTTCTCTCCAAAGCCCTCCGCACCTTCCGGGACGACATAACTTACAGCATTATGTGAAGTCATATTTTTAAATCCAATGGTATCGCCTGGCGCAACGTAAATGATATCGGGATTATAGACACGTGCTTCGGCATTAATGGTGTGTTCTGCAGCAAAACCTGGTGCAATGAATACCATGCCCACCAACACCGTAAAATATTTCAGAATTTTCATCGTTATTTTCTCCATTTTTGTATTATTAACAACACAAAATTATGTAACACAATAAGAACAAAATCTCAGCCCAGAAACATAGGTTATTTTACTAAAATGCCCAACTTCTATCTAAGTATTTTATGATATCGCCCTAATAGACTGTGTAAACATTTGTAAGTTTCAAAACAGAATTCTGTTACGTGAAACACAGCACGGTCTTCAGACAGAATAAATTGCTTATTCCTTACAAACAAAAAACCCCGGCATCCTTAAGATGCCGGGGATATGCTTATTAAAAACAAACAGAATTTGTTTTTGAAGCTTTTTTACTTATTACGGCAGTGCAAACACCATCAATATGCCAGCGTTACGATTGGAGTTCAGAAGAGCTCTGTAACCACCGACCGCACCAAGGGCCGCTGTATCAGGTGCTGCCGCCAGACCCGGGATAGCAACCACGGCGCCAGCCCACCCACCGATACCGGAGAGTACGCCAACATACTGCTTGCCTTTATGCGCCCAGGTGTTGAAGTTGCCGATAATGCCTGACGGGACCTTGAACTGCCACAGCAGTTTACCGGTCTTGGCATCAACTGCCTTGGCCCAGGCGTCCAGGGTGCCGTAGAACACGACGTCACCCGCTGTCGACAACACACCACTCCAGACTGACCACTGTTCAGGGATAGACCAGACGATCTTGCCCTTGTCAGCGTCCCAGGCAATCATGTTACCCATGTTGTCCTTGGTAGCGTTGTTGTTCGGGCAATCCGGACAAACAGCACCAGCAGGATACATGGTCAGATTGGCATTAACATAGGCCTGGCCAGCGGTGTACTGGTTACCACCAGCCGCATAGCTGACAGGTTCATAGGTCATACAAACGTGGTTTGTAGGAACATAGAACAGGCCAGTACGTGGGCTGTAGGATACAGGCTGTTGATCCTTGGTACCCAGCGCAGCCGGGCAGATGTCCTTGGACACAACATCTTCACCGTTGTGGTGCGTGCTGTACTTATCCACGGTCTGCGGATAACCGGTCTTCATGTCGATATGCGTCGACCAGTTCACAGCCGGATCAAACTTCTCCGCCACAAGCAACTCGCCAGTAATGCGGTCCCACGTGTAACCGTAGCCATTACGATCGAAGTGAACCACCGCCTTGGTCATTTTACCCTTCACATTCATGTCGACCAGGACATGCTCGTTGATGCCGTCATAGTCCCACTCATCGTGCGGGGTCGTCTGATACACCCAACGGGCCATACCGGTGTCGATGTCACGGGCAAAGGTGGTCATGGACCACTTGTTGTCGCCAGGACGCGGAACCGGGTTCCAGGTGCCGGGG
>MGYU01000105.1:260-32496 GCA_001801885.1 Gammaproteobacteria bacterium RIFCSPLOWO2_12_47_11 | reverse complement strand
GCCGTGGCAAGGTGGATTGCACATTACGTTACGAACCTGCAATTTCCGGCGATACCGCTTTGATGGTAAATAACGATCTGGTCAAAGCGTTGCTTGCTTCCGCCAATGAAATCAAGGCGTGTATTCCTGATGCCGCTCCCATTAATACACTCGATATTCTGCGTTGGCCCGGCGTTATCAATCGTGAAACACCAGACCCGGAGATCATCGGTGGACCACTGTTACAACAACTGGATAAAACGCTGGACGTGGTGCTGGAGACACGCCAGCGTGAAGGTGAAAAACTGAAGGGGATCATCCTGGAAAGATGTGACGCTGCTGCCGCTATCGTTTCCGATATTAAAAACAATATCCCGGACATACTGACCAGTCTGCGTGAAAAAATGCTGTTGCGGGCGCAGGAACTTCAGGTTGAACTGGACAGGGAACGTCTGGAACAGGAAATATTACTGCTGTCACAGAAATATGATGTCGCCGAGGAAATGGACCGGCTGGAAACGCATATCAGGGAAGTCAGGCGTGTGCTGGACAGTCCTGAACCGGTCGGACGCCACCTGGATTTCCTGATGCAGGAACTGAACCGTGAGACCAACACACTGGGTTCCAAATCTGCTCATTACGATTGCAGCAATGCCTCGGTGAACCTCAAGGTACTGATCGAGCAGATGCGCGAACAGATCCAGAATATCGAATGATCCGGACACCGGGTTGATCAATACATGGCCGGCACTTTATTTATCATCGCAGCACCTTCTGGCACAGGCAAAACCACACTGGTACGGGCACTGTGTGCAAGCATCCCCAATCTGCTGGTATCGATCTCCTGTACTACCCGTGCAAAACGGCCGGGCGAGCAGGAAAGTGTAGATTATTATTTTGTCGATGATAAGACTTTTGACAAGATGGTGGCCAATGATCAGTTTCTTGAATACAAGCATGTTTTTGATTATCGCTATGGCACACCACGGCTATGGGTCGAACAGCAACTGCAAGCAGGTAAAGACGTCATCCTGGAGATCGACTGGCAGGGTGCACGGGACATGCGGGCCCTGATGCCGGACAAGACTGTAAGTATTTTCATATTGCCACCGGACTTTGCCACACTGGAAGAACGCTTGCGTGGACGCGGGCAGGATAATGAGGCAACGATCCAGCGCCGGATGCGGGAAGCGCTTGATGAACTCTCCCATTACAATGAATTTGAGTATCTGATCATCAATGACACATTCACGTCTGCCCAGGCTGAGCTTAAGGCTATAATTGAAGCCAAACGCCGTGGCGAACCGTATGTGGCCCCTGACCGGCATGAATTTGCAGCACGCCTGATGGCGGAAGGTGGAAAAATTCAGTAAACTGCCGCACTATTCGCCAATTCATGATTGAAAGATGAGGTTTACTGATGGCCAGATTAACCGTTGAAGATTGCCTTGAAAATGTAGATAACCGCTATGACCTGGTCATACTGGCGGCCAAGCGTGCACGGCATATTGCCTTTGGTGCGGACCCGCTGGTAAAGGAAAACAGGGACAAGCCAACCGTACTTGCCTTGCGGGAAATTGCAGAAGGACTGATTACCATATCCAACATCGACGAAATCGGCAAAAACAATACTTTTGATAATCCCGATGAGGAAAGCGAACTCAGTTTCCGTATGCCGGAGTAACCCGGAACCTGTTTTGTATCCCCCGTCCTGAAAACGCGGGGGAATTCAGCGACTCCAGCGTCACACCCGGCGCAAAACATAACCCCTCTTCTAATGGTATAGTGCATATCACATCCTTGCATATACTATTGTCATGCAACAGCTAAATGAATTAGTCAGAAAAGTCAGTACTTATCTGGCACCTGATCAGGTCGAAAAGATCGAACAGGCCTATTCTTTTGGCGCCCGTGCTCATGATGGCCAGCACCGGGTCAGCGGTGAACCTTATATTTATCACCCGCTGAAAGTTGCACAAATCCTCGCCGACATGCATATGGACCACCAGACCCTGATTGCAGCACTGCTGCATGATGTGATCGAGGATACTCCAACCGTAAAGCAGGAATTGAGCCGTCAATTTGGCAAAAGCGTGGCAGAACTGGTCGATGGCGTCAGTAAACTGACACAGATCAACTTTGACAGTTTTGAAGAGGCGCAGGCACAGAATTTCCGCAAGATGCTGATGGCCATGAGCAATGATATCCGTGTGATCCTGGTCAAGCTGGCGGACCGTCTGCACAATATGCGTACACTGGGCGCTTTACGCCCGGACAAGCGTCGCCGCATAGCCCGCGAAACCCTGGAGATCTATGTCCCCATCGCCCAGCGTCTGGGATTGAATAACATCCGCCTGGAGCTTGAAGAACTGGGTTTCTCTGCACTCTACCCGATGCGTCATCGCATCCTTACCGAGCAGGTGCGAAAAGCACGCGGACATCGCAAGGAAATCATTAACAAGATCAGGAATGCACTACGCCGCCGCTTGCGGCAGGAAAAGATCCCGGCCCAGATCATAGGCCGTGAAAAACATCTGTACGGTATCTATCAGAAAATGAAAAACAATGGCCTGTCTTTTAACGAAGTTTATGATGTCTATGCCTTCCGCATTATTGTCGATTCAGTCAATACCTGTTATCGGGTGGTTGGCACCGTACATAATTTATACAAACCCGTGCCGGGTAAATTCAAGGACTATATCGCCATCCCCAAAGCTAATGGTTACCAGTCACTGCACACTATTCTGTTCGGGCCTTATGGCGTACCTATAGAAGTCCAGATTCGCGCTCAAGAAATGAACGATGTAGCGGAATCAGGTATCGCTGCACACTGGCTCTATAAAACCGGTAACACCGGTGAGCGCAGCAGCGCGCATAAACGTGCCCGTGAATGGCTGCACAGTATTATGGAATTGCAGCAGACAGCCGGCAATTCACAGGAGTTTCTGGAGAACGTAAAAGTTGACTTGTTTCCGGATGCCGTTTATGCATTTACACCCAAGGGAAAAATTATCGAATTGCCGCGCGGCGCCACTGCCGTGGATTTTGCCTATGCCATCCATAGTAATGTCGGCAACTCCTGTTCCGGTGTGCGTATCAACCGGCGGCTGGCGCCACTCAGCACGCAACTCTTCTCCGGACAGACAGTCGAGATCATCAAATCACCTGGCGCACAACCCAATCCGGCCTGGCTGAATTTTGTTGTGACCGCCAAGGCACGTTCCAGTATCCGGCATTACCTGAAGAACTTGCAGCAGAGTGAAGCTATAACACTCGGTAAACGCCTGTTGAACAGACAGCTGGAAATATTGAATGTTCAATATGATCAATTGACGGCCGGACAGATCCAGACGGTGTTGAAGGAATACAAACTGGAAAATGAAAATGCCTTGTTCCTGGAGATTGGCCTTGGTAATCGCATTGCCCCGTTGATTGCGCGCAAACTAACAGCTACGGGAAAAAAGATTGATGATGCAGCAAAAATTAACAACGGGCATTCAAAACCGTTTGTGATTAAAGGTACGGAAGGGATGGTGGTTAATTTCCCGAAATGCTGTTATCCCATACCGGGCGATCCTATCATCGGGTTTGCCTCGGCTGAGCGCGGAATTGTGATCCATAATCAATCCTGTAAAAACATCGCCGAATTTAAAAACCAGCCTGATAAATGGTTTAATGTTGAATGGGACCAGCACATAGGCCGTGAATTCCCGGCACATATCCGCATGAATGCCACCAACCAACGCGGTGTGCTGGCGACAGTTGCCTCTGCCATTTCAGACCAGGAGGCCAATATCATTAACGTTGATATCAAGGACAAGGATGATCGCTATACAACCCTGGAATTTATTATTGAGGTACGTGACAGGCAGCACCTTGCACATGTCATGCGCCGTATCAGGAATATAAAACACGTTTCCCAGATCAGCCGATGATAAACAGTTAAAAGTTGCAAATAAAAAGTACTTTCCAGGAACTTTTTTATAAATTTTACAAAAATATATCTTAACTGAATAAAGGAATTCATTATGAGTCGTGAAATCATCAGCACACAAAATGCACCAAAGGCCATCGGTACTTATTCGCAGGCAGTAAAGATCGGGCGAACCGTTTATCTATCAGGACAAATCCCTCTAGTCCCGTCAAAGATGGAACTGATAGAAGGCGATATGCGTGCCCAGATCACACAGGTGTTTGATAACCTCGGTGCTGTCGCAACTGCCGCCGGCGGTTCTCTGGCTGATATCGCCAAACTGAACATCTATCTCACTGATCTGACCCACTTCCCGCTGATAAACGAGATCATGGCCAATTATTTCAAGGAGCCGTATCCTGCCAGGGCCGCCGTCGGTGTGGCCTCTTTGCCCAAAGGTGCGCAAGTAGAAATGGATGCGGTCATGGTGATGGGATAAGGCACACAACACCTGTCCGAATTCCATTGAAAAAGACCCCTTCCCTGACGCTGGCTGCGCCAGTATCAATGTTACACGGTGTTGGAGGACAGATCGCGCAAAAACTCAACCGGCTCGGTATTTATGCGATCAAGGATCTCCTGTTTCACATGCCATTGCGTTATGTCGACCGGACACGGTTGTGTCCTATTGGCGCACTCAGATCCGGTTTCAGTATGCAGGTAGAAGGGAACATCGAATTCGCCCAGGTTAGATATGGTAAACGCCGCTCTTTATTGTGCCGCATCAGTGATGGTACCGGCGTATTGACCTTGCGCTTTTTTTATTTTTCCCGGGCACAACAGGAACGCCTGCAGCGTGGTATGAAGCTGCGTTGCTACGGGCAGGCACGTTATGGTGCACAGACCCTGGAGATGGTACACCCGGAATATCAGGTGCTGGCTTCTGATCAGGAATTGCCTGTCGATGAAACGCTCACCCCGGTTTATCCGGCAACAGAAGGATTACAACAACCAACTTTGCGGAAACTGACAACCCAGGCGCTGGCCGTGCTGGAGCATTCCCAGGACGAACTGACTGAATTATTACCTGATGCCATTCTGGAAAAATTTGAATTACCTGAATTGGGCAAGGCCATCGCCTATGTACACCGGCCACCAGCAGATGCAATAACGCAACAATTGATGGACGGTATACATCCGGCGCAGCAACGTCTTGCTTTTGAGGAATTGCTGGCCCAATACCTGGGACTGCAACGCCTGCGCAAGCAAGTGCGGGCTCATATTGCTACACCTCTCGGTGGTGATGGCATCCAGTCAGCATCCTTTCTGAAAGCACTGCCTTTCAGGCTGACTGCAGCGCAACAGCGCTGTGCTGAAGAAATCAAGCAAGACATGCAGGACACCAGACCGATGCTGAGACTGTTGCAAGGTGATGTTGGATCGGGAAAAACGGTCATTGCAGCACTGGCAGCTATCAAAACCATAGAGAGTGGTTATCAGGCTGCTATCATGGCACCGACCGAGCTACTGGCAGAACAACACTATAAGACCCTGAAACATTGGTTACAGCCGATGGATGTCAGCATCATTTTGTTAACAGGAAAGCTGGGGAAATCAGAACGTAATAAACACCTGGACATTCTGGCAAGGAATAACCCCTGCATCGTCATTGGCACCCATGCACTGTTTCAGCAGGATGTGGTGTTTTCCAGGTTACGATTAATAATAATCGATGAACAGCATCGCTTCGGTGTACATCAGCGCCTCGCCTTACTTGATAAGGGCATGGTGGATGATATTTTCCCCCATCAACTTATTATGACGGCAACCCCCATCCCTCGCACACTGGCCATGACCATTTATGCCGATCTTGACCTCTCCGTCATTGATGAACTGCCTCCCAACCGCCTGCCTGTAAACACGGTCGTTATTTCCACTGTAAAACGTGACGAGGTAATCGAAAGAATAGCGCGTGCCTGCGCAGAAGGCAGGCAGGTATACTGGGTCTGTACACTGATAGAAGAGTCTGAAGTACTGCAATGTGAAGCAGCAACGGATACCAGCCTGTACCTTGCTGAAAAACTTCACGGTATCAATGTCGGGCTCATCCATGGACGATTGAAGCCGGCGGAAAAAGATTCCATTATGTCCGCCTTCAGGTCCGGGGAGATCCAGTTACTGGTTGCCACGACCGTGATAGAGGTCGGCGTGGACGTGCCAAATGCAAGCTTGATGATCATTGAAAATGCCGAGCGGCTCGGGTTGTTTCAATTACATCAACTCCGTGGACGTATCGGACGTGGTAGTATAAAAAGTGATTGTGTTCTTTTATATCAGCCTCCACTGGGCGAAACCGCTAAAATCAGACTGGAAACCCTGAGAAATACCAATGATGGTTTTGAAATTGCAAAAAAAGACCTGGAACTGCGTGGGCCGGGAGAGATGATGGGGACGCGCCAGACTGGTCTCCCTGAATTACGCATTGCCGATCTGATCCGTGATGCCGGATTACTCCCGGACATACACAAGGCAGCGGATATACTGATGCAGCAATATCCGGAACTCATCCAGCCACTGGTCGACAGATGGCTCGGAAAAGACATTGATTACAGCAAGGTGTAACTTGAGCTTACGCTGGCGCCCGGCCGGGCATATCAATCCCAGGACATTGCCGTCATCACTCCGCAAGCTACTACTCGAGAGTGGATCACTGACACAGCAACTTGAATCCTATTGTCCGGGAGAACTCTGTCTGGAATTGACCGGACAATCATGGCAGCGGCCATTATTTAATGAAGCTAAAGCCCTGTGTTTACATGCCGGGGCATACGCACTGGTACGCGAAATCTATCTGAAATGTAACAATCTGCCGTGGGTGTATGGGAGAAGTATTATTCCCGCCAGCACATTTACCGGCGCAGAACGCAGACTGGCCCATTGGGGACGACGATCGCTGGGGGATTACCTATTTTCAGAACGCAAGGCCCGGCGTGGCCGGATTGAAATTGCAAAGATTTTGCCGGAAGACAGATTATTCCTTCTCGCTGTAAAAAATCTGGATATTGAGGAAACAGAATTATGGGGCAGACGTTCCATGTTTTATATTAAAAACAAACCACTCCTGGTTGTGGAGATCTTTCTAGCCGATGTCATCAAATGCATGAACGCCAGAAACAATTAATCGCGCTTGTAAAAAAATGGGCGGGCCATGGCCTGGAACTGCTACAGATCGTCCTGAAATTATTACAGACTGGCTGGCGTAACTTTATAAGGTTGTGTGGTGCTGGTTTGTGTCTTGCGCAAAAGTACTTGCACAAGACCCTGATATTCCTCCGGACCCATTGGCCTTTTATGCGGGAACGTCTCTCGCAATATGCACGGCTGGTGCGTCTTGATAAACCCATCGGCATTTTCCTGTTACTCTGGCCAACGTTGTGGGCGCTGTGGATTGCAGCAGAGGGTGTGCCGGACATTGCCATATTGATCATTTTTATCCTGGGTGTAATTATCATGCGATCGGCCGGTTGTGTGATCAATGACCTCGCAGACCGGAATATTGATCTGCATGTTGCCAGGACCCGGGATCGCCCTATCCCGGCAGGCAAGGTCAGCGTCAGGGAGGCACTTTTTGTTGCATTTGTATTAATCTCTTGTGCCTTTCTGCTGGTGCTACGTCTGGATCCTTTAGCCATAAAATTATCATTGGCAGGTGCAGCACTCGCTATCCTCTATCCCTTTACCAAACGCTACACCTATATACCGCAATTTTTTCTGGGCCTTGCCTTCGGCTGGGCGGTACCAATGGCCTTTGCAGCACAGACCGGTTCGCTCCCGGCTGTAGCCTGGATATTACTGATGGCGACTGTATTGTGGGCCGTTGTCTATGACACCATGTATGCCATGGTGGACCGGTTAGACGATATCAGGATGGGGATTAAATCTACTGCCATCCTGTTTGAAGACGCTGACCGGACGATTATAGGTGTCATACAGGTTCTCGTTCTGTTGGCACTGGCGCTGATGGGCGGCAGACTGGAAGCAAACTGGTTTTATTATGCCGGGCTGGCGGTGGCCGGGTGTTTTTCACTCTATCAACAATACCTGATCAAAGATAGAATACCTGAGCATTGCTTCAGGGCATTTTTGAATAATAACTTGTTTGGTGCGGCAGTTTTTGCCGGCATATTTTTAAACTACAACCAGATAAACTGATGTACACGAGATATTTGTCAATCCTTTTATGCGGATCACTCACGTCTGCAACTGTGTTTGCAGACCAGGAACTCATCGAGCATGAATGCAAACGGATCTCGGCCAAACTGGCCAGTGTCGGTTATAAGGAATGTCTCGACAAAAAACTTCAACTGAGTAATGGAAGCTCGGTAAAAAATGCGCCCATACTCTTCAAGGAATATCCACCCCTGCTGGAACGCCGTAAACCCCTTGGCCGGGTTTTTTTGATTGGCGGAATACATGGCGATGAGTATTCATCGGTGAGTATCGTATTCAAATGGATGAAAACACTGGATGAACATCATTCCGGCCTGTTTCACTGGCAGATCGCTCCGCTCGTCAATCCGGATGGGCTGCTCCAGGAGGAGTCACAGCGAACCAATGCCAATGGTGTTGATCTCAACCGTAATTTCCCTACCCCGAACTGGGAAGAAGAGATGGAGGAGTACTGGATTGTAAAAACCAACCGTGACCCACGCCGCTATCCCGGAAAAGGTGCCCTGAGTGAGCCGGAGACACAATGGCTGATAGATGAGATCAACAAATTTAATCCGGATGTGATCGTCTCCGTACATGCACCACATGGTGTAGTTGATTATGACGGGCCGGAAGACGGTCCTTACAAACTCGGCAGGCTATATCTCAGTTTGCTGGGCACCTATCCCGGTTCGCTGGGCCGATATGCCGGAGTACACAAACAGATCCCGGTCGTGACAGTAGAATTACCCTATGCCGGTATCATGCCCAAACCCGGCGAGATTAATGATATATGGCTGGATTTGATTAAATGGTTGGGCAAGCATCTGCCGGTCCAGAAGGTCACACAGGAATAACCCTGACGCTTTCAGATATTTTCAAACTGAACCTTCATAAACTATTTTCCATTTTCCATCTTCACTCTTGCGCCAATATTGACGCTTGGTAAATTTTCTCTGGAAATTATCACTCCGGTAATCCTGTTCAAAGGTTACTACCAGTAATCCCGGTTCACCCGGATAGAGAAACATGCTGGTGTCAGTGAGATTAATCTTGATAAAACTCTTGGAGGGAGTCACACGGCGTTTGTATTCAACCCAGCTGTTATAATCCTTGCCCAGACCCGAATAGCCGCTGTCATAATGTGCCAGATACAATTCAACATCCATGCTCTCCCAATCCCTGCGCCATTGCTCAACAAACTTCATGTAATCGGCCTGCCGGGCCTGCCAGGTATCCATGGTGATCCAGTTGATCTCTTTGGTCAACAGGACCGGCGTTTGTCCTACAGTGATATAGGATTCGAGTGTTTCCAGGTCCTGATTACTCATGGTTACACAACCATTGCTGTCCCGTGGTGGGCGGCTATAGGTATTGAAGGGCGTGCCATGCAACCAGATCCCGTATCCGGTGCGGTTAAACCGCCTGTCCCAGATATTCGGATAATCTAACGGAAAGGCACCAGCCCCGTAAAAATCAGGTAACTCCTCTGGCTCTAGATAACCACTGACAAAATACACACCGACAGGGGTTTTCTGATCGCCCTCTTCAAACTTGCCAAAACCATTTTTGCCAATGGAGATATAAAAATCATTAAGCAGATGCGGCACTCCCTTGCGGTTCTGGAACAAATAAAGCCTTGATGCACTCATGTCTACAGTGATGACATATTTCTGTTCTTCACTCAGTTGCACCAGAAAATCCGGGATCATTCCGTTATTGGGCGGGGCAAGATGATGTTGCCAGCGGGCACGGGCCTCTTCCTTCAGCGAAGAAATATAACCATAAGGTAATGCAGAAAAATTCCCGAAATCGGTGATTGGACGGCTACGGGCCAACAACAGATCGGCATAAATCAGTTGCGCCAGTTTGAAGTTGGGTTCCACCTTGACAAGGTGTTCTATATCGGTCAAGGCATCACGGATATTATTGACCTTAATGTTCTCCAGAGCGTTTATCAGCAAACTTTCATGTTGATCTATGCCATGCACAGGCACAGCATTTGCCACCAGTTCCTGTCCTGACGCGTGCACAGGCCAGATACCCAATGTGATGATTGCGATGATTGCAGTAATTTTATACATAACTTGTGTCTGCTATATGAACCTGTTATTCACTCTTCTCCTGCACTATCAACCAGCGATCATTCAACTTGCGAAACAACAATGCCTTGTTCACGCTGTCACTATAAGTATCAGAGGCATATTTTTGCAAGAATGCCGCCTGGGCATGTTCGTCACCATGCATGATAACCTGTAGGTCATAGACATCAACTTTAATGGACTTCGGGCTTGATATTCGTGTCTTGCGTTGAGTTATCCATGCAGATCTCGTTAACTCCGGTGGGGAGTAATCGGGAGCATAAAAGGACAAATAACCATCTACATCTTTACTGGACCATGCCCTTGCCCAATTATTGACATTATTCATTATTATCGGCGTGAGTTGATGAGGCTGAAGCTTTCCGGGTTCAGGTGCCGGCCTTGTTTCAGGTACCGGTTCAGGCTCTACTGCTGCAACACTGGGCGCCACAACCACGGGTTCCGGCACAGCTGATGGAGGTGCCGGAGTGGGTGCCGGTGGTTTTGTTTCAATTATCTCCGGGGTTTTAACCTGGGTAACGGCTGCAGTTGCAGGACTCGTGCCGACAGACACCGAAAACAGTTCATTAATCAGAGACAGCTTTTCACGTGCAGCGATATTGCTGTTATCAAGTTCCAGGGCCTGATTATAGGCCTGACTTGCCATCTTCGCATAGATATCACCAATATTTTCATGCGCAGTCGCATAACTGGGATGGGTATTGATGGCCTTTTGCAAAGCTTCTTTGGCCTTTTCAAATTCACCCTGCGATGCATATATAACAGCCAGATTATTGTAGGGCTCTGGTAATTCCGGATTTTTTTTACTCAGCAACAGGAAAGTTTCTTCAGCCTTCTTCAGCTGGTTCGCCTTGGTATGGATCAAGCCCTTCATGAAGAGTGCCTGAATATTGTCCGGGTCTTTCGCGATAATAGCTTCAGTTTCTGACAATGCCTGATCAAGTTTACCTTCTGCGACCAGGTTCTGGATCTGTTTCACATCCATCTGTGCCAAAACCGGCTGAAAGAATGGCAGGAATATAACAACCAGTAATGCAGCAAGATTGCGGGTTTTTCTCATTATCTGTTGATCGCCCATTTATTTATCCATGGAAAATATACATCACGAACTATACATAAACCATAATCCTTAATGCAAATGGTGCCCCGAGAGGGAATCGAACCCCCAACTGATGATTACAAATCAACCGTTATACCATTTAACTATCAGGGCAAGGGTTGGATCCGGATCCCTCAGACTATGATTGGCGCCGTATTCTAGGGGTTAACCTGCGGTAAGGCAATTTCACCGCATTTTACGGGTACCGAGTTGTATCTGGCCGGATACTCCGTGAACATCTTGGTTAACACATCCTGCTGATCAGTCAGTTTGATGTCCAGCCAGTAAATGGCCTTTGCATCACGATAAGGTATGACCACCGGTTTATAGCCCTTGTTTTTCAGTTCGTTCAGACGCCGGTTGACCGATGCCTGGGTTGAAAACAGACCCAGTGATATAGCATTACGCAGATCTCCGGTTTCGATCAGCCGGTAATCTGTTATGCCTTTGTTTTTCAGATCTTCAATGGCCTGTATGGCGTTGTCACGGGAAGCCTGGGGCTTGAGATAAATCCAGAATAACTGGTTTTCCTGTCCGGTTTCGGAACGCTGCTGTATTGCTACCCGGTGATCCAGAAACCAGGCCGTGAGGTCCTCTGCCTGGCGATTGTCTGTGAATGGGCCATAGGAAAAACACATGATTCGCTCTTGCTGCACATCGTCCGGGATCCCCGGAGCACTGATATCGGGAAGCTGTTTGACCAGTGCATCATCAATATCCTCCTCAATCTTGATATCTTCCGTCTTCACGCCTGCAAGAGACGATACTTCGTCTTCACTGAGGATATTCTCATCATCCGGAATCTTTTCCCCCACCTCTTCCTGCATAGGCCGCGCTGGCGGAGGAGATGGTAATTCACGTATCAATACCAGTTGCTTTACGCCTGATGGCACCATCAGCGCTTCCTTGCTGTTCCCCAGATTAATCCGGGTCTGGTGATCGAGTTCCCAGCCAAAATAGATCAAGTTGATTGAAAATAATAAGATGAATATCCATTTCATGGGTTGCTACCGGCATGCAGGGCCAGTCCTTCCAGTACCAGGTAAGGTTCATATACAAATTGTCCTGCAAGCAGACGCATGATTGTTTCCGAGTCACCGCCTGTTATTACACATTTCAATTCTCCTTCACATACACGTTGCATATCCTGCAAGACATGTTCAATCAACGAAACAATAGCAATAGTGCAACCTGTTACCACCGCCTGCTCTGTGTTGCAGGCCAAACCTGTTGTTGCCTTCATATCCTTTATATAAGGTATCGCGGAAACGGTTTTATACAGGGACTGCTGCATCATCGCAACACCCGGGGTGATCAGTCCACCCAGGTGCTGGCCGTGATGATTCAGCCCGTCGATCGTCACTGCTGTACCACAATCGACAATACAGGCTGCTGAACCGTATTTATTCCATGTAGCAATAATAGCCAGCCATCGATCAATGCCCAGCCTGGTAACTTCTGTATAGGCATTGATTACGCCTAACGCTGCCTTTGTCACCACAGCAAACTCTGGTCTTATATGCCACTTTTTATCAATCCATCTCACAAGTTGGTCTGCGACTTCACTACCCGCCACATTTGCGATCCAGATCTGATCAGGCATCGGCAATTTATCCCACAAGCGATCAAGACTACCGGCAAAATCAGATTTTTCGTAAAAATCACCCTGGTAATTTGACAAGCCATGACTGTCCTGTTGTATGTATTTAATCCGGCTATTACCTATATCAACCAGCAAATTCATGACTAAAGCCTCAGGCTGATTTCACCAGAGTTGAATTTTTCCACTCTGTCATTGACTGACATCAAGAGATCACCATTATCATCAATACCCAGTATCAATCCATTCACAGTTCGATCAGGCAGGACAATTTTAGTAAATTTTCCTTTCATGCAATCATAACGGCGCCATTCATCAATAATTCCGCAATCATCCCTTCCGGCATAATTATTCATCAGGCGTAATATTTCCGAGATCAAAATTGCTGTGAATTTATTACGTAACACTGCCGGTTGCTGTATTGTTGCAATATCCACCCAGGGTTGATCTATACCTGTACTGTAATTTGACTCTGCAGGAAATGAATAATTTATGCCTATTCCGATAACCATCTTGCAAGGTCCTGCTGATTCTGCACGCATCTCGACCAGTGTGCCACCCAGTTTGCGATTTTGCCAAATTACATCATTTGGCCACTTCAGTCCTGCACCTGTTATGCCGAATCTCCCGAGGGTACGCATAACTGCCACACCGGCACCTAATGATACCAATGCGAGGGGTTCCGGAGCCGGGTCAAAATGCCACCCCAGAGACAGGTTGATACCAGCTGCAAAGGGTGATTTCCATGCATTGCCCCGCCGCCCCCTGCCCTCAGTCTGATACTCTGCCAGAGTAACGTGCCCATGAAAATCATGATGTTCGATCATGTTCAACAAATACTGATTAGTGGAATCAACTTTTGTATGGAGAGTGAACTGTCTAATCAATGGATTTATATCAGCATCAATATATGAAAATATTTTTTCCCGTTCAAGAAACTCCAGTGTCTGCGTTATGCGATAACCCTTACCTTTTACCGAGTATATAACCAGGCCGGATTGCCGCAGTGATTTTATTCTTTTCCAGACAGCAGTACGTGATATAGAAAGATATGCACCAAGTTCTTCACCGGAATGAAACCTCCCATCTGCAAGCAGGTACAACAATTTACTTTTGAAATTCATATATAAGTGCAATCAGTTACCACAATGATCTTTCACATGAATATTAAAACAGCGTTTTCTATTACCGTCGTCAATTTCAATTTGATCAGCCGGATTCTTGAGAAGAAAGGAAATAACTGCGGGGGATGAAACAGGCCCTGATTAATTACCTGTTGTAATCACTTCTTTTTATCTTTTTCCTCGATATTATCAACAGTCAAATCACTGTCGTCGTCATCCAAATCCGGACGTATGGTAGCATCATCGCCATCCATTTCATCACCGTCGGAATCCAGCATTAACGTCGCATCTTCAGGTCCATGATCATTGTGTCCGCCGGAGGGAGAACCCTTGATTACCGTATCCTCTTCGTCAGGACTTACTGCAGAATCCAGCCCGCCTGTTAAATCAAATTCCGGCTCTGGGTAGTCCATGTCCATATCTTCACTTGCAGCAGCGATATCACCACGCGCTATTGTTGGCGCTTCTGACCCCGCTGCCGGACTAGTCGCCATTACTGTCTTCGAAACCATGGTCATGCCCGCATCCACCATTTCCGGCATTAAAAATTCAAATTCAAGCTTGTGCAGTCTTACCCTGTCGCCATGTTTTAGGCGAGTTTCGCTGGTAATCATCTTATCATTTACAAATGTTCCGTTTATGCTGCCCTGGTCAATGATCCAGTAGGCAAAATCCTTATATTCAATCAGCGCATGACGCCGGCCTATGGTGGTCTGCGGAATGACAATGTAGTTAAGGTGTTCAGTATCCGTGCCGGCAACACGTCCAAGCATGGTCGGTTTACTGCCCAGCTTGTATGAAGTCTGTGAGGTGTAGCCGTTAATGTCATTCAAATAGGCCTCCTGTGCATATTCATCATCTGCTCCTCCTTTCCTGCGGCTGCCTCTTAGCAACATCACCACCATGATGATCACGGCAATGATCAAAACACCGAGCGCAACCATGATCATCATCGACCTTAATTGTTCTTCTTCGTCCATGCCTTGCGCCGGGACAGGGACTTCTATGATCACCGGCGGTGGGGGTGCAACCTGTACCGGCATCTCAACCGGGGCCGGGGCCGGGGCCGGAGTAATAATCTCAGGCTCCGGTTCAGGTATTTTATTGATGATTGTGTGGACCTGCGCAAAGACATTTTGCAGATCTTCAGGTTTCAGTGCCCGGTAATATTCACCATCGGTTCTCTGCGCGAGGGCCTGAATTAACTGAAAATCAGCCTCATCGGTAAAGGCAATACTGAAAATCTGTATTCCTGATTCGGCAGCCCCTGCCGCCAGATCCTGTTGTAACCATCTGGATTTTTCCACATCCCGGTTTACGTTCCCTGTATCCACTATACCGTCTGTCATGAAGACAATCAGTTTTTTAGCATCTACTCTGCCATTGTTCTTGAGATCATAGATTGCCCTTTCGATGGCCGCAGGGCTGTCTGTATACAGGCCTTTATAATCAAGCTTTTCAATACTTTTCAGTATGGTGGGACGTGTTTCATCACTCATCTGGGTAAGCGGCACGGCAACACGCACGCTTTGATCAAATATTAATACGGCGACACGGCTGGCATCATCCAGACTGCTGAGGAATTCATGAACTGCATTACTGGCCAGGAACTGCGGGTCATTCTTTTTCATGCTGCCGGAATTATCCAGCACCAATACCACATCTTTTTCTACCGGGGCTGCCGGGGCCGGCTCGGGGGTTTCAATAGACACGTCCCCTGTTGGAGATAGCCCGGGGGCAAGTCCGGGATCGTCTGTGATTATCTCTGATTCAGCCTCCTCTGCAGGGGCTGGTATTTTTGCACCTAAAGCTTCAACAGCCTGGAGTGCAGGATCATTCAGCAGATCTTCATCCTCGGCCCATGCAGGCAATATGACCAGCGCTGATATCAGAAAGCAGAAATAGAGTAGCCGGTAAATCATGTTCATTTTTACTGGTATAGACGTATCCCCTAATCGAGGTATAAAGATAACACGTTATATTTATTATCTGAATTTATTAATGAACTTATCCGGACAAGCCAGTGAAACTGCCGGGTTCATTTCCGATGGCAACCGGCCGATCGGGCACTGAGGTCCAGTCACTCCATGACCCCGCATACAATTTCGGCGCGGGCAATCCGGCATGGACGGCACCCAGGAGATTATGGCAGGCTGTCACCCCGGAACCACAATAAAATACCGCATCAGAGGCTGTGACACCGGCCAGAAACCCCTTGAATTCTTTGTGCAACTGCTTGCCGTCCTTGAAAAACCCCTTGGGACCAAGGTTATCTTTCCAGAAACGATTTATTGCGCCCGGGATATGCCCGGCTGCAGGATCCAGCGGTTCTGACTCACCCCGATAGCGAACCGGATCCCGCGAATCGATCAATAATACGGCTGCAGGTACCTGATCCGCAGTTACCAGCCATTCAGTTCTGACCCTACCCTGAAAATCCCCTGGCTTGTTCGTTTGTGCACCTGACTGAACAGATAAACCCGCATCCAGCCAGGCCTGCCAGCCCCCATCAATGACGACGGCTGCTTCATGTCCCATATAACGTAATAACCACCATAGCCTGGCTGCGAAAGAACCATAGACATGATCATAGACAACGACCTGTGTGTCATTACTGATACCCAGACGTTTGAACAGATTGTTGAGTTGTCCAACAGTCGGTAAAGGATGACGTCCATGATCAGTGACGGGTGGTCCACTCAGGTCGTCATGCAAATCAGCATATACTGCACCCGGGATATGTGAAGCAAGATAAGCATTCTTGCCAAACGTTTTATCTGCCAAATCATAACGGCAATCAACTATCACCCAGTCCGGGTGATTAATATTTTCGTTAACTTCAGTGACATCAATGACAGACGTATACATTATCGCTTATAAGTGTTGTATTTACCTGGTAATGTTAATACTGCCGCATTGTGATTTATAGCATAATCCCGGTACGGATATGCGACATGCCCAGATAATATTATGGCCAGATACCCTGCTTTAAACATCATGATATTTTTAGTATGCACTGTCAGTGGCTGTGGTTCGCTCAGCTATTATGCGCAATCGGTCAATGGGCAGCTTGATGTCCTGCAGAATCGCCAGCCGATAGATACGCTGATAAAAAACAATGATCTGCCTCCTGACACTCTCGCTCAATTGGCATTGGTCGGACAGATCAGGGGTTTTGCAATTAACGAACTCGGCCTGCCCGACAATAACAGTTACCTTGATTATGTTGATTTAGAACGTGACTTCGTCGTCTGGAATGTCTTTTCTACACCAGAGCTCTCGCTGCAAAGCCAGCAATGGTGCTACCTGATTGTTGGCTGTCTGAATTACCGGGGTTATTTTTCTGAAGATGCTGCATATACACTGGCACGTGAACTTGAAAACCAGGGATACGATGTTTTTGTCGGTGGTGTCAGTGCTTACTCAACCCTGGGCTGGTTTGCTGATCCGGTCCTGAGTACGATGCTGCACCGTGGTGACGCTTATCTTGCCAAGGTAATATTTCATGAACTTGCCCATCAGAAGATATATATTAAGAATGATACCGAGATTAATGAAGCATTTGCCGATACCGTTGCCGATGCAGGCATGCGCCGGTGGCTGGCCAAAAATAACAGTCCATTATCTTATGAGCAGTTTGAGAAAAATCAGGCACTGGAAGATGTATTTGTGGATCTGGTATTACGTTACAGAAATCAACTTGATAGTCTTTACAAATCCGATATACCTGATCCGGAAAAACGTTTGAATAAATCAGTCATTCTGGAAAAGATGATCAACGAATATAAACAAATCAACTCCGGCTGGAATAGACATGCCCGCTATGATGCATGGTTTGCCACGGATCTCAATAATGCCAAACTGATGGCCGTCGTAACCTATCGTAAATACCTTGCAGATTTCAAAAAAATACTGCTGGCTGTTGATGATAATCTGGAAACTTTCTATCATCTGGTAAAGCAACTTCATTACTGCACACAAGAGCAACGCAGGAATATTTTACTGTCAGGCAATATCCACTTCACATGTTGACCTGGCTGAAAGGCAAGCTCCTGATTATCGCCAGATCCATGTCCGGTACAGGCCTGCTGGGTTTTACGCTGTTGTGCGCTCTCACTCACTCCATCAATGCGGCTGATCAGGACACTGTCCCGAGCGGTCATCCCATGCATAATCCCGGTTTGGCAGAGGGTGTATTACTGATTGCAGGCAAGAAACTGAATGATCCAAATTTCGAAAAGACAGTAATATTGATTACTGAATTTGATAGCAAAGGGACCGCCGGACTGGTCATCAACAGGCGTACAAAAATCCCTGTGGCCGAAGCCTTGCCAGAGCTTCAGAAAATGATCCCGATCCTTGATCATCTCTATATTGGCGGTCCGGTTGCTGTAAACAACATCAATTTGCTGATTAAGTCAGAAACGTCACTGGCAACCGCAAAACAAGTCACAAATGGTATTTATCTGATTAACACGCTTGCGCAGTTCAATCAACTGGTACTGGATGATATTAAACCGGAGAATTTTAGATTGTTTTCTGGTTTTGCCGGTTGGGCGCCAGGCCAACTCGAATCAGAATTGATTCGCGGTGACTGGTATCTCTGGCATGCCAGCACAGAAACAGTTTTCAATCCTGTCCCCGAGAATATATGGCACGAACTCATCCAGATAGTCTCGGCAAAGTGGGTAAAATTGAGGGGCGCTGTACCATGGACAAGCTATTATTAGCCATGAAAATATGCTTTAATCTGAAATTAATATGTAAAAAAGTGACAACCGGATATTTACTTAATTGAGAACTCTATCAACCTTTTATTACTGGACTTTGTATTGATATATCAATCACATATAGTCTGATACTTACTTAAGGATCAAGCAGAAAACACCATGTTGAATAAATTTTTCTCAAAACCTGTTGAACTTAACGTTGGAGATAAGACGCTCCGGTTTTGCTCCATCCCTGATTTTGAATTTTGTCTGAATGGCAGGACCTCCGTGCCGTCCAAGAAAATATCTGAGATGGTAAAGCTGTCAACAAAAAAACTCAAGAATGAAGCTGTCACCATAAAGGACATTGAAAAACGTTTCGTCAACATACTCTCACGTTCCATTGAAAACCCGAACAGCATCAATCAGGCCTTGCGGGAGATGGATCCAAGCATATTTTCACAAGACCATGGCTGGAGAGGTATTATCGCAGCCCTGAATGAGGGGGGAGATGATCTTAATCCGTTCCGGCGCATAGCCCTGGTCAAATATATGCAATACCTGGCTTCCCGGCAGGAGATCATCAAATATCTGTATTCTGAAAAACAGTCCCATGCCAACGGCGCTACCCGGGCCGCCGAAGACGGCGAGGAACATGCAGATAAATTGAGTGGTACCTATATACTCGAAAATACGTTGTTTGAACCCGTCAAGGATGACAAGAATGGTGAGTTTGAACGTATGCCCAAGGGCGAGGTGATTTCTCTACAACTCCCGGCAGGCAAGAATATAGAAATCAGGCTGTCAAAACACAGGTGCATACTTTCCAATAAAAATGGTATTGAGTTTATTGATCAGTCGGGTAACCATCACCCATTAATCAAGGGCAGAAATGTCATTGGACGGGACGCTGCCAGCACAGTGAAAATCGACTCGTCACTGCGTGATATCTCAAGGCTGCATCTACTTATCGAAAATATTGGAGACAACAAAATTCAATTGACAGATATGTCTTCGCACGGGACTTTTTTGCATCCATCCTTGCTGGCTCAACATACCACCTGAACAGGTTAAAAAAAGATCGTCGCAAACAGAAAACAAGCCTAATAACAGCAAGTTGCGATTAACTCCGCCGTAAAAGGTGTATATATTTCAATTCGTGATATCAGTATAACCAGTTAGTGTTTATTGGAATATGTGATTCTGTTAGAATCCCCTCCTTTTCTCATACCTAATTTAATGGCGAATATAAAAATGACTGTTAAAGATTTTAATACGGCGCGGCTGGCCCCGGAATATATGCACAAAGAACCAGCAGAGATCATAAAACTGGCACTCGATAGCTTTGATAACATTGCTATATCCTTCAGCGGCGCAGAGGATGTCATCCTGGTCGATATGGCTGCGAAGATCAATCCGAAGGTTAATGTATTTTCACTGGATACAGGCAGGCTCCACTCGGAAACCTATCGTTTTATTGAACAGGTCAGAAATCATTATAAGATCAATATTGAGTTACTCTCTCCTGACAATATGGCGCTGGAAAAATTTGTAATGGAAAAGGGCCTGTTCAGTTTTTATACCGATGGCCATAAGGAGTGTTGCGGGATCAGAAAAGTGATGCCGCTGCGTAACAAGCTGAATACACTGGATGCCTGGATCACCGGCCAGCGCAAAGATCAAAGCCCTGGAACCCGGGCTGACGTGCCTGTAGTAGAAAAAGACGGCGCTTTTTCCACCAATACTCATACATTGATTAAATTCAATCCCCTGTCCTTCTGGACCTCGGCACAAGTCTGGCAGTACATACGGGCGAATGATGTCCCCTATAACGAACTGCACACCCGGGGTTATATCAGTATTGGTTGCGAGCCATGCACCAAACCCGTGCTGCCCGGTCAGCACGAACGCGAGGGCCGCTGGTGGTGGGAAGAAGCCACCATGAAAGAGTGTGGTCTGCATGCTGGTAATCTGAACAAGAAAACAGGTTGATCTTTCAGTATGTACATCTCCATGATCAAAAAGATCAAGGCAGATGGTTCACCTTGCCGTAAATGCGCCGAGATTGAAAAAAGGCTGGAAGTTGCCGGTCTCATTGGCAAAATAAACCGGATCATTATTGCAGATGAACGTGATCCGGAGACCGAGGGTATGCGTCTTGCTGCACAACATAATGTTGATCGCGCCCCATTTTTTATAGTTGAGGAAAACGGTAAGACGCCGCGCATTTTCACCATCTATATGAAGTTCCTAAAAGAAGTCCTTGAGGTTGAGCCCTCTGAACAAGACGCTGCCAAAGACATCATGGATGACAATCCGGATATTGATTACATTTAATTTAGTAGGTGGTAGATGGCAGATGGAATAGGGTAGTTTGCTTTTAATCCCCATCTATCATCTACAAAATACTAATCAATGTTCCGGTAATTCCACGTCCTTGAACAGTTGATCCAGTACTTCGCTGTTGACAGCCTTAACGGCTTCATCGACTATTCCCCGGGTTAGATGTGGCGCAAATAAACTAATAAAATCATACATATAGCTGCGCAGGTAGGTCCCACGCCTGAACCCTATCTTGGTAGTACTGGGTTCAAATAAATGGCTTGCATCCAGCGCCACCAGACTGCTATCGATGTTCGGGTCATGGGCCATGCTCGCGACGATCCCTACCCCAAGTCCTAATTTGACATAGGTCTTGATCACATCAGCATCTGTGGCTGTAAACACAACCTTGGGTTTCAAGCCCGCAGAATCGAATGCCTGATCCAGTTGTGAACGGCCGGTAAAACCGAACACATAAGTAACGATTGGATATTCAGAAAGCGCCTTCAGGGTCAGTTTTTTTTGTGTGGCCAGTGGATGATCATGACGCACAATAACACTGCGGTTCCAGCGGTAACATGGCATCATGATCAGGTTATCAAACAATTCCAGTGCTTCGGTGGCTATTGCAAAATCTACTTGCCCCTTGGAAGCCAGTTCCGATATTTGTACCGGTGTACCCTGATGCATGTGCAGAGAAACGTCAGGATAACGCCCGATAAACTGTTTAATGATAGCGGGAAGAACATAACGCGCCTGTGTATGCGTCGTTGCGATAGAAAGTTCGCCCTTGTCCTTATTTTTATGTTCCTGGGCAATTTGTCTGATATTCGCGACCTTATCCAGGATATCGCCAGTGATGTTGATAATGTGCTTGCCGGCCGGGGTAATCTCAGTCAAATGTTTGCCACTGCGGTGGAATATTTGCACACCCAGTTCATCTTCCAACATACGGATCTGCTTGCTGATACCAGGTTGCGAGGTATACAGGCTTTCGGCCGTTGTTGACACATTCAGATTATGACTGGCGACCTCCCAGATATAGCGTAATTGCTGTAGTTTCATGTTCTGGCTACCATTTATTCTAAAATCATATAAAAATAGTCAAAATAATTACTTTTCAGTATAGAAAAGGCCCGCTATATTACAAGCCGTTTTTTGTCCCTTCATGCTTCAAAATTAACTGGAATCAAGATATGGAATTTGGCTATACCATCGCAGGTTTTATTGTCGGCTTCATCGTCGGCATGACCGGTGTAGGGGGCGGCTCGCTGATGACACCTATTCTGGTATTGTTCTTTGCCATCAAACCGGCTGTTGCTGTGGGCACAGACCTGCTCTACGCCGCAATAACCAAGAGCGGCGGAATACTCGTACATAATAAAAAGGGCACAATTGAGTGGCATATAGTCAGGCTGCTGTCACTAGGTAGTATACCATCCGCCTTACTCGCAGTATTTGTGCTCAAATATCTGGAACAGGCCGGAATCAATTACGACAAACTGATTACCTCTTCACTCAGCGTTGCATTAATCCTGACTTCTGTCGTACTGCTGTTCAAGGATCAGTTACAGAGACTGGGGCAAAATGAACGTTTCGATGCCATCCGTGCATTACACAGACAATTACAGACGCCAATGACAATCATTGCCGGAGTTGTACTGGGCGTACTGGTCACACTGTCCTCGGTAGGCGCTGGCGCTTTGGGGGCGGCTATCCTGTTTTTTCTCTATCCACGTTTGCCATCGATCAAGATTATCGGCACCGATATCGCACACGCAGTACCACTCACTGCTGTCGCTGGCCTGGGCCACATGCATATCGGTACAATTGATTTCACCATACTCGCCATGTTACTGGCAGGCTCATTACCCGGCATTTATCTGGGCAGTCATTGCGCCACTCGCCTGCCCGAACAAGTGATTCGTCCGGCACTGGCCTCCATGTTGTTCCTGATTGGAATCCGGTTGGTGTTCTAGAAATTTTCCTGTTACAACCTGTCAATAAAAACCCCGCACAATTCTCGACTGTGCGGGGTTGTTGTTTCAGATACCACAGTTCACGTATGTGTTTGCCGGTAATCCTCTATCATATGAGCCATTCGGTCTTTGAGCATCAGTTTTTCTTTCTTGATTTTTTCAAGCGAAAAATCATCCATGGGGACCACCCCCGCATTCACTTCATTAACACGTTGCTTCAACATGTCATGTTTATCATAGAGACGCTTGAAGTCATTATTTTCCGACAATAAAGAGTTAACAATATGCTGATCATGTTCAAACATAGATCCCCCTTGTGTTAAGGAATACATAAATGTGCTGTTGTAGAAAGATATAAGAGATACCCTCTTATCGGGACGTAGCGAGTCCTCGCAGAGGTTGTGCCTTGATGTGATTTTAATCTTGAGTGTTTATTCATTGGGCCCTTCAATAAATAAACTAGCCCATCAATCTCCATCAATCAAGGTACTTAAAGCATGGTCCAATCATGATATTTATTACTTTAATTTCAAAGTGATATACGTTTTTTTGTAAAGCACAGGGATATTTCCTATAATCTATCTACTAATAGATAGATTATTATTGGGCCAAACTAAAAATATGAGGATGAGCACCGATTCTATGCAAAGGATCATGGCCGTTGCCCAGGAGTTGGTACAATCCCGAGGGTATAACGCCTTCAGTTTTCATGACATTGCCCGGAAACTCGGTATCAAGAGCGCCAGCATTCATTATTACTTTCCTGCCAAATCGGATCTGGGCAAGTCATTAATACAGCACTACCGTCAAAATTTCATCAATGAATTAAATCAGATAGATACAATGTCTAATTCCACAATGGATAAGCTTAAAAGCTTTACACAGCTCTTCCTCAATACCCTGGAATCAGACAACAGGATGTGCTTATGCGGAATGTTCGCCAGTGACATCACAACCATGCCCGAAGAAATACAGGAAGAAGTGCGATCGTTCTTCACTGAATGCGAAGCATGGTTGACGGTGACTCTCCGCGCTGGCCAACAGTCTGGTGAAATAGTTATCAGTAATCAACCGGAAAACATTGCCCGGTTTATATTCGCCAGTTTGGAGGGCGCCATGTTGTCTGCCAGAACATTTGCAGATACGGAACGATTCAAATCCATAATGAACCGGGTAATTTCTGTGGTCAAGGAAACTTGAACGTATGCAAAATCCATGTGTCTTGATTAATATATTATTCAGAAGATGCCTGATTGAATAACAATATAATTTCACCGTTACAATTAATGAAGAAAACCGGCAAGATTTTCCCCAGCATATTTTATTCAATCTGCATTTACGGTTTTCTGTTGTCTGCGGATGCAGGAAGTGAATCAGCATTTAACCTGGTTGAAATTGCACCGGGTAATTACCTGCATCGAGGCATACATGCCGGTTTTGGCGAGCCAGGTCATGATGATATTGCCAATATAGGTTTCATTGCTGGTAATCGCTGTGTTGCCGTGATTGATACTGGCGGATCAATATCGACCGGACAACAACTGCTTGACGCCATCCGGATGTTCACCGGCAAACCGGTATGTTACGTGATCAATACCCACATCCATTTTGATCATGTACTTGGCAACCTGGTATTTGTTGAGGATCAGCCTGAATTTGTTGGTCACGTAAAACTAACAGATGCCATAGAGCTAAACATGGGATTCTTTCTTGAAGAATTCAGAGATGATCTGGGTGCATCACCGTCAGAGGATTCAATCATCGGACCCACTAAAACCGTTTCCGATACATTGTCAATTGATCTAGGTAACAGGACACTGTTATTAACAGCTTATCAAAAATCACATACCTATACCGATCTGACCATACTGGATGAATCGACTGGCACCCTGTGGACCGGAGACCTGCTGTTTCGTGAACGTATTCCGGTAATTGACGGCAGCCTGAAAGGCTGGCTGGCTGTTATGGAAATATTTAAAACACTCGAAGTCTCCACTATTATTCCCGGCCATGGCGCCCCGGCAAGTAACTGGCAAGACGCTATGGCAGCCCAGCAGGAATATCTGACTGATCTATTCGATGAAACAAAGCAGGCGATTGCCAATGGCCAGTTCATGGAAGAAGCCATCGAGACTGTTGGCCAGGGTGAGAAGGATAAATGGCTGTTATTCGAACAACAACACAGGACTAATGTGTCAAGGGCATTCGTAGAACTGGAATGGGATTAGTACCCGCCATACTCTGGCATTAATCTCCAATCTTGCTTTTGAAGTCAGGCACGGAAGAGGGATCACCTGCTTTCATATATCGCTTTTCATGATCGAGCGCGGTCACGTTTTCATAAACACCTTTATCCCGCTTGACCAGCTTGGTAAATCCGACCTCCTTGAGTTTTGAATCAGAGGTAGTGATTGCGATGGCCGGAACGGAAATTACCTTCCTCACGGGCGCTAACGGGTCAGTGTCCCCCAGTGGAATCCGGGCAACATAACAAACTTCACCCCAGGTTTTTAATGAAGCATTGACCGTATGGACAACTTCGACTGTTTGTCCATTGGCCTCACAAAAATAATCGTATGCAGGCATAAAGTTTATATTTGTTCAGACATTGTTTGATTAATAAATAACAATAAAGTCTATACACTATCAAAAATTACTTTTGAGTACCATTCAATAATTATACCACAAGCAAACCAGGATAACCGCATCTCAGGCCAGCCTCGATTCAGGATCATAACGCAATCCATAGTTGATTATACGTTGTAATAACTCTCCATATTCAATCCCGACTGCCTCAGTTGCACAGGATATCTCACTGCCATAACCAATATCGGGATTGGGGTTCGCCTCCAGCACATAGATTTCATCATTATCCTTCAGGCGTAAATCGATTCGCGCATAACCCGTGAGGCCGAGTATTCGATAAATACGCTTGGATAATTTAGCAATTTTTTGCCGGAGATCTGCTGTCAAATCTTCGGCAACTGTCGTATCAATCTTATGCCTCTTTTGGTAATCCGGATCCCATTTCACCTTGGACGTTGCAATCATAAGGGTATCATCCCGCTTCTTGCCGAATTTTAATTCTATGACAGGAAAAGTTTGCAAACGCTTATTACCGGTGACTGAAATATACAGTTCACGTCCTTCAATGTATTCCTCAACAATTACCGGGGTCGCAAGCTGCTCATGTAGATAGGACACACGTTCCCTGAATTTTTCTTCATTATAAACAACCGAGGCCTGGGCAATCCCGTAAGAACCATCTTCACACAATGATTTTACAAACAACGGAAATTTAAGCCGTACTGGCACCGCAGGTACTTTACCGATTGGAATGACCAGAAACCTGGGTACATTGATACGATGGAAATAGAGTAGTTTTTTGCTCAACGCCTTGTCATGAGCCAACATCAGTCCTCTCGGATTACAGCCAGTATAGCTCTGTTTCATCAGTTCCAGATAGCTTGCAACATGGTAATCATATAACGATAAACCATGAAACTCTTCCAGTAGATTAAAGGTAATGTGGGGTTTCCATTCGGTAATATTTTCCCTGATCACACCCAGATCATCGTGAACGCCTAATGATTTTACATCATGGCCAATATCTTGCAGCGCGGTTACTACATCAAATTCTGTTTTCCATTCTGTAATTTCTTTATCTGAATAACCATCCATCGATTCAGGAGGAACCAGATCTTCATGCATAAGAACAACTACGCGAAGCTTCTTCATACTGGCAATGTGTGGCGATATTTATGTATATAATCCAGTGTTTGCAGAGAGACGAATATAGCAACTTCTATCTTTACTTCTTCTTTAGCCCGGGTCACATAGAGTTTCATTTCCCGACAGCGAATTGTCATATCCTGCAGGATCTGCGCAATAACGTAGGGTGATTCACCAACACTTCGAGCACATAGCTGTGAAATTTCCGGCCTTATTTGACGGAGAAAGGCTGCGGCAGATTGCCTTTTAGCAGAGTTTAACGGCTTACCAGGGAACAGTCTCATTAACTCACCGTCATATACCTCGGGGATATTGATCCCGTAAAAGGCACGTTTTTCTTCATAATATTCGCGCAATGTTTTTTTATTTGCCGATAGTGGTTCTACTTTCTCGCGCAGCCTGACCGCTGGAGACAGATTTCTGATTGAGCTCATAAGCTCATCCATATACTCAAGTTTTTTTATTACTGACCAACCCGGGTATGCCTTGTGCCAGTTGGACCCTGGCTGCAGCCATACTGCAAAGGTCTCAGCAAAATCTTCAGCCGGATGACTCTGTGCATACCACCAATCCAGATGAAAAACATAATTTTTGCTTTTTGGATTGGGTGTGTAATAGGAAGGATAGGGTTTGGTGTACGAACCAAATACCTTTCGCCAGCGTTTTCTCCGATGCAATCTGTAGGCAGTATCAATAGCATGGCCTGCTTCATGCCGTAACAATTGCATACACCAGCGGGCATTGCCTCCTTCTACATCAAACATCTGCTTGAATTCCAGTTTAGCGAGACGTGGATGTGCCAGATAGAACGGAATCGCAATACCCGGGACCCCGTCAGGAGAGAACCACTCTTCCGATAGCCAGCAATGGGGACGAAACTTCAGATGGCGCCTATGTAATTCCTCATAAAGCTGGGATATTCGTTCCTCAAGTGGTGTACCCTTTATGATCTTCAACCTCAAATCACAGAACCTGAGGTTCAGCAAGGCTTCATCTCCAAGCGTTGACCATGAATATTTTTTTGATTTATTGCGGGCCATTACCCGTCAAGATTAACAGATAATTTGCTATATTTCCCGGTGGGATTAAATCATTAATGACGAATATAATACGCATACAAATTAATACTCGGGATCATCATGAAACCTTGTTCTATAGTTAAAATTATATTGTACATATATGCCCGTGTGGCCTCATAAATATCGATAAATATAACATGACCATTCATGCGAATTCTCTTGAAACCTATATGTTTCCGTGTCTTACGGATAATTATGGCTTTCTGTTGCACGACACTGAAAAGGACCTGACAGCCACAGTAGATACCCCGGATGTTAATGCTATAGAAAAAGCACTGGCCATAAAAAACTGGAAATTGACCCATATCCTGAATACACACCATCACTGGGATCATGCGGGTGGCAATCTGGAGTTGAAGCAAAACACCGGTTGCCTGATTGCCGGACCACTTGCGGAAGCGTCAATGATACCAGGGATTGATATTGAGCTGCACGAAGGGGATATTTTCCAGTTCGGTCGCTTTAATGCCAGAGTATATGACACTCCGGGTCATACTTCAGGCCATATTGTTTATCATTTTGAAAGTGAACATATTGCCTTTGTGGGCGACACTTTATTTGCAATGGGCTGTGGGCGTTTGTTTGAAGGTACACCGGAACAGATGTGGCATTCTTTAAATAAAATTATGAAATGGCCGGATGAAACCAGACTGTATTGTGCGCATGAATACACCCAAGCCAATGCGCGCTTCGCGTTGACTGTAGAACCTCATAACCGTGATCTGTATATACGGGCAAGGGAAGTTGAAAAAATACGTGCTGCCGGGGAACCAACGATTCCTACTACACTTGTACTGGAGAAAAAAACCAATCCTTTTCTACGTCTTCATAGCCGTGATATTCGCAGAACCATTAATATGGAAAAATCCAGTGATCTTGATGTATTTACCAAAATCCGCAATCTTAAAAACGCGTTTTAATAAACACGCATTTCTATCATACCCAATGATTATTGCCATACTACCAACTGTAAAACCTATTCTCTATATATAAAAATATCCATAAATTATGTTGACAAATAACATATAAATATATGATATTAATAATATATTTGCGTTAACGTATTAATAATCTGATTAATTTACAATTAATTCCCTATAATTTCATGAATATCAATGTTTTTACCCATATTCACAGGTTACACATGCATTCTAATTAATATATACATCAATAATGATAGAAAAAAAAGTCAGTGTAGATTATCTCAAGCCAGGGATGTACATATCAAATCTCGATCGACCATGGGTCGATACTGACTTTCTTTTTCAGGGCTTTTTGATTAAAACCCAAGGTGATATAGACAAATTAAAAGAATATTGTACCTATGTGTTTATTGACGTAGAACGGGGGGCTCCTGCAGAAGCTTATTTAACAGAAAATATTGAAAGTGGTATCAGTATTAAAGTTGAAGAAGAGCTACCAAAAGCCAAGGCAACCTATAACCGTCTGACTGAAGAATTTAATAACATAATAGATAAATTAAAATCCGGTGGAAAACTCAATATAGAAACCATTCAAAAAGATTTGCATCTGTTGGTAGATGGTGGATTAAGAAATAACGATGCTTATTTACTTTTGACCAAACTTAAAACAAAAGATAATTATACCTACACACATTGTCTGAGTTCTTCCATTTTCGGAATTATTATGGGCAAACAAATGGGCCTTCGAAAAGAACAATTGCAGGAACTTGCACTTGGATGCATGTTTTTTGATATTGGTAAAATTAAATATCCCAATGAGCTTTTGGTAAAGACAGGCCCACTCACTGATGAAGAAATATCACTTATTAAAAACCACGTTAATGACAGCATTGAAATACTGAAAAATACCCATGGTATACAACAGTCTGTAATAGATGTTGCTCTAAATCATCATGAACGTTTTAATGGAACTGGTTATCCGGCAGGGAAAAAAGGAAGTGAAATACCTCTCTTCGCAAGAATAGCAGGTATAGTCGACACTTATGATGCTTTAACCAGCCTACGGATATATCATAAGCAATGTTCCCACGAGCATGCTATAAAAGAACTATATAGCCTGCGTGATATTGATTTTCAGGCTGATCTGGTTGAGATGTTTATTCAATGTCTCGGCATTTATCCAACAGGGGCGCTGGTAGAATTAAACACCGGGGAAGTTGCTGTAGTATTACAACAAAATATGATAAGCCGTTTAAAACCAAGAATAATGCTTATATTAAACAGGAAAAAGGAATTTAACAATTATTTTCCAATTATTAATTTACTTACAGCAGGTCATGGGAAAAATGAGAAGCAACTTGAAATTATAAAGACACTTGAACCAGGAGCTTATGGTATAAACCCTGCTGAATTCTATCTATGACACAGTGTGAGGATGTTTATTTTCAGGACAAAAATATGGCTGATGATTTAATTAAAGGATTTCTCGCCAACCCTGAGGAAGAGGTAGAGCACAGTTCAATGGTAAGAAATGTTGCTATTTATACCCTGGGAAAAATTATTGAAAATAATAATGAAAAAAATGTTCCAACAGGCATTATTATTCTTAAAATACTCGCACTGAAGGAAATAAACTCCACTTTTGGATTTACCAAAGGTGACTCTTTCTTGATCAATTGTTTGTCTCGTATTCGCCAGGGCCTTCTCCCGGGAGATATTATTTATAAAATAAGTGAAAATGAGTTTTTGATTTATTATTCAAAAATAATAAATGAAGGCCATATCATTCTTGCGGCAAATAAACTTTACAAATTATTCAAACAACCTCTTTCAGTAGATCAGGATTATATAACTGCAAAATTACGTATGGGCATTGCTATGTATCCTGATCACGCAAATTCAGCCGAAGAACTTCTCAAAAAAGCTTTTTTTGCTCTGGATAAGGCAATAAAAGATAAATGTCCGTATTCAATTTGGCCTACTGATCAACAAAGTGAAACAAAATCAAATATTATACTTGAGACTGAGCTTAAATCTGCTATCGATGAAAATACAATTTATTTAAATTATCAACCAAAGTTGCATATAAAAACCAATAAAATTACCGGTGTTGAATGCCTCGCCCGCTGGGAAAGCCCCACGTATGGATTGATACCTCCAGATTATTTTATATCAATTGCAGAAAATGCCGACTTGATTGATGCTCTAACGCTGAAAATAATCAACATGGCCTTATGCGAATCCAGAGAATGTGGTGACAATAATAATTTCTCATTATCAATAAATTTATCTGCCGTAAATCTGCTAAATAGCGATATTGTCGAAATGATAAGGCGCGCAATAAATGTATGGGATACCAGACCTGATAAACTAATATTCGAAGTCACCGAAAGTGCCATAATGCTGAATCCAGAATTAAGCCTCACTATTCTTAAACAATTAACAAATATCGGCATATCTATTTCAATTGATGATTTTGGCACTGGTTATTCATCATTTTCATATTTAAAAAAGCTGCCTGTAAAAGAACTTAAAATTGATAAATCATTTATATTTAACCTGGTTACAGACAAAGAGGATGCAATTATCACTCAAGCTATGATAGGACTTGCTCATAGTTTTGATTTGTTTGTAACTGCTGAGGGAGTAGAAAATCTGGAAACACTAAAAATGCTTTCTGATTTGGATTGTGAATATGCCCAAGGATATTACATTGCACGACCAATGAGTAACGAAAAACTAAAAGAATGGGTTTATCAATAAAATATCAATGGTTTCTATTATAAAAAATTATTTCAACTAAAAGAAAAACCCCCGACGATCATTCATCAGGGGTTTGGAATAAAAGCCTGGCAGTGTCCTACTTTTGCATAGGGACAGCCCTATACTATCATCGGCGCTAAGCGGTTTCACTTCCGAGTTCGAGATGGGATCGGGTGGTTCACACTCGCTATGGCTGCCAGGCAAACTGGCTGGAATCAACAGGGGTCAGATTCGATTGATTCATGATCAATTCTTCTGGTTCGACCCCGGGGTCAGCAAATCAACTCGAGTCTGACCCCTTTGATTCCGAATTCGGAAAACTGTAAAAAATAATGGTATATCACACACTGTCAGTGACCATCATCAAACTCTTTGAGTGTTATATGGTCAAGCCTCACGGGCAATTAGTACTGGTTAGCTTCACACATTACTGCGCTTCCACACCCAGCCTATCAACGTCGTAGTCTTCGACGGCCCTTCAGGGGAATCGAATTCCCAGGGAGATCTCATCTTGAGGTGAGCTTCCCGCTTAGATGCTTTCAGCGGTTATCCCGTCCGTACATAGCTACCCGGCAGTGCCATTGGCATGACAACCGGAACACCAGAGGTACGTCCACTCCGGTCCTCTCGTACTAGGAGCAGCTCCTCTCAAATCTCCAACGCCCACGGCAGATAGGGACCGAACTGTCTCACGACGTTCTAA
>MGYU01000105.1:0-153 GCA_001801885.1 Gammaproteobacteria bacterium RIFCSPLOWO2_12_47_11 | reverse complement strand
ATGAACTCTTGGGTGGTATCAGCCTGTTATCCCCAGAGTACCTTTTATCCGTTGAGCGATGGCCCTTCCATACAGAACCACCGGATCACTAAGACCAACTTTCGTTCCTGCTCGACGTGTCAGTCTCGCAGTCAAGCACCCTTATACCTTTGC
>MGYU01000104.1 GCA_001801885.1 Gammaproteobacteria bacterium RIFCSPLOWO2_12_47_11 | reverse complement strand
AGTTCCACTTCGATTGTTTCCCTCCCTGTTTTCCTTTGAAAACCGAAGGACGTACTGTGCCTGCTGGGTTACCTTTAACCAGCCGAGAAGTATCAGGATGATGCCTAGGATCAAAAGTGCCCCAATCAGTGCACGGTCGAATCCGATATACGCTAGGCAGTCTCGCACCATCAGCAGGATCGCCGACACGATGAAACACCAACCGACCGTGAATCCGACCTGTTTCAGCCCTTCAATTCTTTCATGGTCATCTTTAAACCGCTGCACATTGCTTTCATACAGAACCTTCTTACCTCGGTCATATTGCAATCTTTCGAAGGCCTTTGGTGGTTCGTGGTCGTAAAGCTCGTAAAGCATCCGCGCCATTCGATTTGGATCGGGGTGGCCTGCCCTCATCCGCAAGAGGTGACACACGCCAAAGAAATCTTGGATTGCGTAGCCCACGACGTACGCAACTGGCACACCGATGACGTACCAGACGATTGGCGTCGATTCTGTAGGAAGTTTATCGAATGTAGAGAGAAAGCTCAGGACAACAGCGCTGCCGCCAATAATATAGGACAAGTCCCGCATGAGGAACTTCTGGAAGGCTTTTACAAGTTCGTCCATCTAACCTCCTTGGTTAAATTTGCTCACACGGCTTCACGCCAAGCATAACGGTTGATCTAAGGGACGGCGCCTTACGCCGTTCCGTTCTTGCGCAATTTGTTCAAGATAACGGGACAGATATATTTTCATATATGTTTTTGCCCAATTTCTTTATCGATAATAAATCTATTCCCTATTTCTTATAATTTATCTGCATTGCCTTCTGATAATTCATTTAGTCTTTTCATCAGTTCTGTATTAAGTGGTTTAAGTACATAAGATACACCCATTTTATCAATTTCTCCGTGATACTTTTCTAATTTGATTGAGCTTATATCGTTCTCCCAGCTTACAATAATATTCTCATATTGAGCCCCTAAACGATTTTGTAAAATTTCAGTGGAAGTATCTGCTGGCGAACCAAATTTAGATGTATAAGCATCACGCAACTTTTCAAAATACATATTTAGAGCAGTACCAGATATTTCATATAAATAATATTCATTCTTACTTTCTGGCTTAATGAAATAAAATTTCATTTTGACTGGTATGTCGGCGAGTGTTAAACGCATCTCTGATGTCTGCATTACTTTTTTGGGTGGTAACATGTCCAACTCATAATAATACAAGCACCTGACGACACCGACTTCTTTTAAGGGTCCATACAAAGATGCCCCTGAAGGAGTATTTCTGGAGTGACTATCATCTGAACATGCTGCATAAGATCCAGACCACATATTTTTAAATGTTCTAGATAATTCACCTTCGTCGGGATGTTTTAAGGATTTGAATTCAACGAGAGTAATGCCTAAATGATAACTGCGGCAGGAATAAGCCTCACTCCACTCAGATGATTGCCCATGAGCCGTTGATTTGAATATGCTTATAGCAATACAGACACTAAGGATTAACTTGTGTTTCATGGCACATCTTCCCCCGGCATTTTGGTCTGGATATGAATATTCACATGTTTTTCAAGAGCCTAACAGTTGATTATACGAATGCCGCTTAACATCATTATTGGCATGCTATACGGCGTTCGTATAGCACGAAATTCTTGTGTTTCAGGATTTGAGTTCATTTTTTTGATTCCCTAGCTCCCTTCCCATATCAGAATACAGAAAGATTAGCACATGACTTTGTGGGCTGCGAGGTTGGCGGTTCTAAATCCCCCTTTGTCATGCTGACAAATCGGCAGGATAGCCGATTTGCACGGCCGAAGGCCGCCATGAAATGGCAATGTACAGGGATGTATATTGTGTGGAAGTTGGCGGTTATAGGGACAACTTTTCAGGATGAAAAGTTGAGTGCGACCATGACAGGAAGTCATGTGAGCACGGCCCGTCATAACTGACAACTGACGAAGGGAACCGAAGGCCATGATAGTGGGTATGCCCATCTCTTCAGGCAAGCAAAGAAAAGTTTTGTACATGGATGTACTTATACTGCGATCGCATGGACGCGAAGGAGCAGTGAGGTCGCCATTGGGCGAAACCAAATGCTAAAAGAAAAGATAATACTGATTTAATGAATTAATTGTCTGACTGGCACTGGTCGCTTCGGACTTCCTGTCCTCTCGCGACATTTCCCACATCCTGTGGGTCGCATTCGCCAGTATGACGGATTAAAGAAGTATCACCCCCATCCTACCTTCCCCCATCAAGGGGGAAGGGGATTCCGGGTTGCCTCGTTGTGCTCGGCCCCCGGAATGACGACTCTTTAGATTTCTCGTTACGCTCGAAATGACACGATCCCGCCATCAGGCGGAAACTGAATTTGTGTTATTGACTGGATTTATAAAGTATTGATTCACCCTCCATGGCACTGGTTTCTGTACATTCCATGTACAGAATGACGGTATAAAAGTATCAGGATTTAAACTTCTCACATTTCTTCAAAAACTCAATAGTACTATCCGGTATCGGCACACGTACAATCGCCATACTGATAAGCAACTTACTGCCATCATTGACCAGATTAATGATCTTCTTCTGGATGGAACCGTTTTCAGATTCATGCTCCCTCATGTAGTTTGTAATATATTCTTCCAGTGCCTCCCTGGCGGCAACGTAGCGTGGCCATATATCGAAGATCACCGGGTCGGTACGAATGGTCTCGCAGGCATCTTTGGAACTTTCGCCAAATTCGATAATTTTTAGATTCAAATCTGACAGCTCAGGATACTTCGATACGATTCCCGTCAGGGTTTCGATGATTTTGTCGATCTCTGTCTTGGCCTGGGCAACCTTGATGTAACGGCTTTCGTAGAATTTTTCCATGGGCATGGAAAATACCTTGAAAGGCTCTCCCCACAGCTCATCCAGCCCTTCGCCACCGCTGGAGAGTTTGATATTTTTGCCGTATTCCAGCGCCTCCATTAAACACTTGCCGCATTCCCGCAACAATGGGTGGCCGATTTCAATCTTCACTCCGGCTTCCTGCAAATCCACAATGGCAGTGAGAATATCCGCACCACGATTCAGCAACGCGCCGGCCAGCATGGCCCCTTTAACACGTTTCCTTGCAGGATCAGTTTCATTTTCATAGATGCCCTGGATCTGTTCGAGGCGGTGTCCGGGCGTATTGATACCGGGTTCCGCATGATGGAAGACACGTTTGGTCAATTGATCGATCAGTTTTTTCTTGGAAGCAAAATCATCCGCTTTGATCTCGTACCATCTTACCCAGTATCCGTCATAGTAGACGCAAGGCTTGCCATCAATTGTCCTTACTGTGCCGTTGGCTATTTCATCATTCATGGGAATTATTAATAGTATTATTGTTCAGGGCTGAGGCGGCTGACACGCACCAACATGCCAAATACCGGATGATCAAAATAATGCAGTTCATTCAATTTCATTCTGCGGGTTTCATTGAGCTCGACAAATTCCGCCTGAATCTGGCTGGAATCCAGAGTGCCGGCGTTCGCACTGATAAATGATTCAGACAATTCATTAATAAAATAAAACAAATCGACATCCGCATGCAGGAATTGCGAACTGCGTATGCGGATGACACCATCAAGTTTTACGAGTGCGTCGTCTGATTCGTCCTGTTGTGCAATTCCGTCAGCCTTGCGTATGTGTACGTATTTCGATCTGGATTGGGTCAACTGTGGTTGTTGCCAGGCGAGATGCAGTATCGGCTTGTACTCCCTGGAAGATCGCAATTCACTATATACACCACCCAGCTTGTACATACTGGAAGGTAATAATCTGAATGCAGCGTCATGCCCGATTGTATCACTGGATAATTGTACGGTATTGCTCAAATCCGGTATTTTCAAACCGACATGGGACACCTCACCTTCGGCATCATGGAACAGATGCTCGAAGATGATAATCTCCACCTGGTAAGCCGCCTGAACGTTAATATTCAGGAATGACAGTGCTAGTATCAGCAGTATTTTTTTCATTCAGGGATCTAGGCCGCGTTTTTTGTCGCTATTTCATTTAACAGATTATCCAGCATTGTGAATCGGTCCATCACATCCGGCAAGTCCTTGTTGATCCTTATTTTATCCTGTCCATCCAGTTTATAGGTCTGTGGCTGGGACTGGATTAAATTAACGATTTTCCCCGGGTCAACCCGGGTCTGGCTGCTGAAATGCAAACGCCCGCCCCGTTGCCCCAGATCAATCTTGCGTATGCCTATCGGATTGGCCTTGAGCTTGAGTGCCGTAATGCGGAACAGGTTTTTCAGGTAATCCGGTAATAACCCGAAGCGATCGACCATCTCTTCCTGCAAATCCTGCAGTTCTGAAGTATCTCTTGCGCTGGCGATACGTTTATACATGATCAGGCGGGTATGCACATCAGGCAGATAATCTTCCGGGATAAGCGCCGGTATATGTAAATTGATTTCAGCGCCATGGTCCAGCGGCCGGTCCAGTTCCGGTTGTTTTCCAGCCTTCAGGGCATGCACGGCCCGTTCCAGCAGATCCATGTACAGGCCAAATCCGATTTCATGGATCTGCCCGCTTTGTTCTTCGCCGAGTATTTCTCCGGCGCCACGGATTTCAAGATCATGTGTAGCCAGTGTGAATCCGACACCGAGTTCTTCCAGTGATTCGATGGCTTCCAGGCGCTTGACTGCATCAGCCGTGATGGCCTTGCGTGGTGGCACAATCAGGTAGGCATAGGCACGATGATGAGAGCGCCCGACACGGCCGCGTAACTGGTATAGTTGCGCCAGACCGAATTTATCGGCACGATTGATAATGATAGTATTGGCACTGGGTACGTCAATGCCGGTTTCTATAATCGTGGTGCAGACCAGCACATTAAAACGGCGATGATAGAAATCCAGCATCACCTGTTCCAGTTCCTTCTCCGGCATCTGGCCGTGGGCGATGCGCACACGCGCTTCCGGCATCAATGTTTCTATTTCCCTGGCGGTTTTCTCTATAGTTTCGATCTGGTTGTACAAAAAATAAACCTGGCCGCCGCGATTTATCTCACGCAACAATGCCTCACGCAATAATGAATTGCTCCACTCGCGCACAAACGTCTTGACGGATAATCTTCTGGCAGGAGGTGTAGCGATGATCGAAAGCTCGCGCAGACTGGACAAGGCCATATTGAGTGTACGCGGGATCGGGGTTGCTGTGAGTGTCAATACATCAATCTCTGATCGCAGCGCCTTGAATTTTTCCTTCTGCCTGACACCAAAACGATGTTCCTCATCAATGATCAATAGTCCCAGCCGCTGAAATTTTACATTGTTCTGGATAAGTTTATGCGTGCCGATGACAATATCTACTGTTCCATCAGCCAGTCCCTGCAATACTTTTTCCTGCTCCTTTCCGGTGCGGAACCGGGACAATGATTCGATCTTCACCGGCCAGTCGGCAAAACGGTCCTTGAAATTCTGATAATGCTGTTGAGCCAGCAGTGTTGTCGGGACCAGCAGTGCAACCTGCCTGCCATTTTGCACGGCAATGAATGCCGCGCGCATGGCCACCTCGGTCTTGCCAAATCCGGCGTCACCACAGATCAATCGATCCATCGGTTTGGGCTGCTGCATATCTTCAATCACGGCTTTTATGGCATCTGCCTGACCGGGTGTCTCTTCAAACGGGAAAGATTGTATAAAGGCAAAATATTCATTTTCATCCACGGTAAAACTGTTGCCCGAACGGGCCAAACGGCGTGCATGCATATCCAGTAATTCTGCTGCAACATCGTAGACCCTCTGCGCCGCCTTTTGTTTCGCCTTCTCCCACTGGCCGCTGCCCAGGCGATGCAGGGGAGCATGTTCAGGATCCACGCCGGCATAACGGCTGATCAGATCCAATGATGCTACCGGGACGTAGAGTTTGTCTGACTGGGCATATTCGATACAAATGAATTCTGCCGGTATGTCGTTAATATTTAATGTCACCAGGCCCTGATAACGTCCGACACCGTTATCTTCATGCACGACCGGAGCGCCTGCGGTCAACTCCGTTAGATTTCTTATGATTGCTTCGGAGTCCTGCTGTCTGCGTTTACGCAACCGGCGTTGCTGGACACGATCACCAAACAGTTGCGATTCACTGATAATGACTATTTCCGGATCACTGATCTGTGCACCTTGTTCCAGTGCGGCCGTAACCAGCCCCAGTTTGTCCGTAGCAGATAAAAATGCGGACCAGTCCGGAAACTGGGTGGGAAACAAAGCATGCTGGCGGAACATCTCCAGCAGTGTTTCTCTCCGGCCTGACGATTCAGCCGCGATTAATGTCCGTCCCTCGAACCCGTCTATAAAACGTTTCAGCACGCCCAGAGGTTCGGGCAATCTCGCATCAATGGGTAATTGTACCGGAATGCTTGTTGAGTAATTGATGGCATGGGCACGTTCTCCCTGTGCCATTCCGGTCACATATATTCTGGTAAATGGTTTTATGCGGGTGAACAGATCCTGCTGGCTTAGATATAATTCACCTGGAGGCAGTAATGGTCTTTCAATATCGTGCCTGCACTGTTCATACCGGTCTTCAATGTCTTTCCAGAATCCCTCCATTGTTTGCCGGATATCTTCATCCAGGATAACCACCGCATCATCGGCAATGTAATCAAACAGGGTATTGGTTTCCTGATAAAACAGGGGCAAATAATATTCGATTCCGGCGGGTGCCAACCCCTGGCTGACATCACGATAGACCGGACATTGACCGGGATTGCCTGCAAACCTTTCCCGCCAGCCGGCACGAAATCTTGCGATACCTTCATCTGTCAGTGCGACTTCCTTTGCAGGAAGGATGTTAATGCTGTCAACCTTATCAAGGGAACGTTGTGTTTCCGGATCAAAAATACGGATACTGTCAATTTCATTATCGAACATATCGATTCTGAAAGGCATTCTGGCGCCCATGGGAAAAATATCGATCAATGATCCGCGTACGGCACTATCGCCATGTTCCATGGCCTGGGCAACAAACCTGTAACCTGCAGTGGTCAGGTCACGTTTGAAGTCATTGATATCAAGCTGCTGACCTGTGGATAACAACAAACTGTGGCTGTTAAGATAATCCTTTGGTAACAGGCGGTGCATCACCGTTGTTACCGGAACAACGAGCACACCTTTTCTGAATGAGGCAAGCCGGGCCAGGGTTGCCAGACGTCCGGAAATAATATCCTGATAGGGGGAAAACAGATCATAAGGCAGTGTTTCCCAGTCCGGGAAAGTCAGTATCCGGTTTTCAGGCTGATCACCTGTATAAAATTTTAATTCTTCCGTAAATCTTGCTGCCTGCAGGGAATCTGTAGTGACTATGATAACAGGCGCATCCTTTTCATCTATTATCCTGCTGATGGCCAGGGACTTGCTGCTGCCATACAAACGTCCCCAGTGACACTGCTCACCGGATTTTGCCGGTATTTGCGGACGGAATGGACTAATACGTACTGAATCTGGCATTAAGGTGATTGGTGATTGGTGATTGGTGATTGGTGATTGGTGATTGGTGATCAAATAAATTTACAAAAATTAATAACTAATTACCAATTACTAATCACGAATCACTTTTTTAACTTCTTCATTAATCGCTATCAATGCCTGCAGAGGATCAGGGGCATGGGTAATGGGTCTGCCAATGACCAGATAATCACTTCCGGCTTTGATGGCCTCAGACGGGGTCATGATACGGGATTGATCATTCTTGTCTGAACCGCCCGGACGTATACCCGGCGTGACCAGTTTAAACTCATTACCGATTTTGTTTTTTATGGCTTGCACTTCATGTGCGGAACAGACCACGCCATCAAGCCCGCATGAGTTTGCAAGTGTTGCCAATGCCAGTACCTGTTCGGCGGCGGGTTGCATGACACCGATCTGTTCAAGATCTTCATCAGTCATACTGGTCAGCACAGTCACGGCAATCAACAGTGGCTTATGTGAATTTTTATCTATGGCCTCGCGTGCTGCATGCATCATACGTGTACCACCCATGGCATGGACATTGACCATCCATACACCCATATCCGCAGCAGCGGTACATGCCCTGGCAACTGTCGTGGGAATATCATGAAATTTGAGATCAAGAAATACATCAAACCCGTTCTTGATTAATTGCTCCACAATATACGGTCCTGACCGGGTAAACAGTTCTTTCCCCACCTTGACCCGGCACAGGCCGGGATCCAATTTACGGACCAGGCTCAGCGCCTCATCTGCATCGGCAAAATCAAGCGGGAGAATGATTCTAGAACTCATCCTCAAGACCATAAACAGGTTTCAATGTACTCCAGTGTTTGCAACTAGGACATTGCCAATGCAACAGCTTGGCGTCAAATCCGCATTTGGAGCATTTATATACCGTGCGGTTTTTGATTAATTTGCCGGTAAGTTCTTTTATCGAGTGCAGGCTGTCACGGATACTTCCCTGTGCTTTCGCCAACGCAAACTGGATCAAATGATCTACTCCCCGGATGGTCGGGCGCTTTTCCAGTTCAGCGGTAATAAACCGGGCAGCTGCTTCTTCACCCTCTTTTTCCGCCACGAGTTCTGACAGCACAAGTATCGACGTTAAATCGCCATGATGTGTCACCATTTCCTGCAGATACTTCATCAATTCATCGAGGTCGCCCAGGTTCCTGTAACACACTGCTATGGGTATGATAACTTCAGATAAATAATCCGGATTCTGTTTCTCAATGCGTTTATAGGCCTTTATTGCCTGTTTGTATTTGCCTTCTTCATAAATTAATTCAGCCTCAAGTATACTGGCCCGTACACACTCCGGGTCTATGCTGATGGCCTTATGGAGATTATCCCTTACCTCCCGCTCCTCTTTCCTGGTGCGCATCTCTTCGGCTTTTTCACAATAGAAATGTGCAATGATCTGGTTAAACTTCTGGCCTGATACATTTTCAAGGCGGCGCGCGCTATTAATCGCATTGTCCCAGTCCTTTTCCTGCTGATAAATATCGAGCAATTCCGTATAGGCCTGTATGGTATGTGACCCTGATTCCACCACTTCCTTGAACAGATTTTCAGCACGGTCAAACAGTCCCGAACGCATGTAATCCATACCCAGTTCCAGTAAGGCAATCGATCTTTCATCACGGCTTAATGTTGGGCGGGCAATCAGATTCTGGTGTATGCGTATGGCGCGGTCAACTTCACCCCGGCGGCGGAACAGGTTGCCGAGTGCCAGATGTGTTTCAACAGTTTCACTGTCAACCTCCAGCATCTTGATAAAAACCTCAATCGCCTTGTCAGGCTGTTCGTTCAGTACATAATTCAGACCCTTGAAATATTCAGGATGTATACGTCGCAGGTTGCCGGTGTCATTTTTCCGCACACTCAACCTGCCCAGCCACCAGGAAATAATCGCAGCAACTGGCAATAACCAGATAATTGTCGTCCAGTGGGCATCCATCAATGTGAGTTCCTGACCGGCAATACTCTGAGATTATTTATTTCCTTCTCGATAACCCTGATTTGTTTTTCCAGCCTTGTAATCTGTTGTTTGAGGCGGACAATAACCGGAAGAGAAGCAACGAGGCCAAGTAGCACACCCAAGCACAGGCTTGCAAATAACATGAATGAAACAGGTAACTCCTTGCTCCCTGCAATGTAGTTGAATTCCATGACCTGATTATTTTTAACGAAAAATAAAAGCCCCGTAATCAATACAATTATGAATATAACGGCATATATAACCCGCTTTACGAATCGAGACATAAGCAGCCCCTGTAACTGTGATTTAAACGTGTCAGCCCAATGCTCCAACAATAATCAGACTGGCGGTTGAAGGCAAAAGAACCTAACTCAACATTCCTCGCGAGCCGCGTTGCCGTGCCCAAAGCCCGCAGACAAGGCGCGAGGCGCAGGGGGATAGCCGTAGCTATCGCCAAGCCGATTAACGCAGGCTGCGGACTTTGGGCGCGCAACCCGCAGGGACGGGGTGTTTGCGGCGCAGGTCGGCGTCGCTTGCCGCTCATTTGGAATAACCAAATTTCATTTGGAATAACCAAATT
>MGYU01000103.1 GCA_001801885.1 Gammaproteobacteria bacterium RIFCSPLOWO2_12_47_11 | reverse complement strand
GCGGGTGGCACATTGGGCGGTACGGGTACAGTCGGTAATGTGAATGTGACAGGTGGTACATTTGCACCGGGCAATTCCATCGGCACGATCAATGTGGCAGGTAATGTCGATTTCACTGGCGGCGGTATTTATGCAGTGGAAGTGGATGCGGCAGGCAATAGTGATTTAATCAATGCCACGGGAACTGCGACCTTGACCGGTGGCACGGTCAGTGTGATTCCACTGGCGGGCAATTACAATCTCACCACCGATTATACAATACTCACAGCAGCCGGTGGTTTGGGTGGGACGACATTTAATAATGTCAATTCCACACTGGCTTTTCTCACTCCCTCCCTCACCTACGATGCCAATAATGTGTTTTTGAATCTGACCCGCAACAATGTAAGTTTCAGCAGTGTGTCCACGACTCCCAATCAAACGTCGGTCTCCACGGTGCTCAGTAATCTGTCGATGACCAACCCAACTGCCATACAAACTATTGTCAATAATCTGTTAACCCTGACCACCACGGGTGCACAACAGGCCTTTGACAGTTTAAGCGGTGTGCAACATGCGAATGTGCAGAGCATCTTGCAGAACATCGGCTCACCGTTTCAGCAGTTGTTGTTTGATCGCTTGTTCAATGCGAATTTCGCTGCACTCGATGCCCCGGTGACTGGCGTGAATGCCGGGGATGAATGGTTGAGTGGTAAAGGGGCCTGGTTCAAGGCCTATGGCAACTTTGGTGACATCGATGATACAACCAATGCCAGTGGTGCGGATTACAACACCTACGGCATTGCCGCCGGTTTTGACTGGCCGTTGACGACAACGATTACTGCCGGACTTGCGGCAGGCTATGCCAACACCAGTGTCGATCCGTTCAATGGCGATGCGGATGTGGACAGTTATCAGATTGCCGTGTATGCCGGGTGGCAACAGCATCAATACTATGTGAATGCCGATGTGAGTTGTGGTCATCACAGCATTGACAGTGACCGGCAAGTGGTGGTGGGTGCCTTGGCCGCTACAGCGAGTGCTGATTATGATGCTGATCAATTCGGTGTGAACGTTGAAGGCGGTAAAGTCATTCCCTTGAACAACAACACATCATTGACCCCGTTTGTTGGCGTAGATTATTCTCATTTGTCCCGTGACAGTTTCACCGAAACCGGCGCCGGTGCGGCCAATCTCTCGGTGCAGAATCAGGATGACGATTCGCTCAGAACAAAACTCGGTGTGCGTCTGAGTCACACGATTGAAACCACGAACGAAACAACAATCACCCCCAGCATTGCCATCGCCTATGTGCGTGAACATCTGGACAATGTGTCACGGGTGCAGTCCGGATTCAGTGCCGCCCCCAACACCACTTTCCTGATTGACGGCCCGGATCTGGATCGGAACCGTCTTGCCCTCAATGCTGGTATAACTGCCAGCTTCTCCGAGAACTCGCACCTCAATATCGGTTACAGCGGCGAGATTGCGGGCAGTGATGATCATCATGCCGTCTCCGCCACCTTCCGCTATGAGTGGTAGTGGTAGCGGCGGCTGCAAGCTGAATTAATATTTCAGCTTATTGTTCTTTCGCCCGCACAATCACAGCGGCAATTTTATCCAGGCTAACGGCCGCATCAAAAAACTCTTTACCGGTGAGTTCCTGCAGCACCAGCAGTTTTCCCGTAACTTCTCCCACTTTACCGGTCAATTCTTCGCCGGAATTCAGTTTGATAGTCACGGGTTTGCCTTTATGTGCTTGCAGAACAGATTCAATGTCATCGTCAGCCTTAACGGAAAGTGGTTCAGCAATAGCCGCATTGGACATCATTAACATGCCTGTGAGTAAAACTAACGTGGATAAAATTTTGTTGTGCATGATTATTCTCCTGTAGAAGATACTTATTTAAAGAACCTCAGCCAAAATGTCATCGCGAGGCACGCAGTGCCGAAGCGATCTCACAATTGCCTCAATAACTGACAGATAGATTGCCACGCTCGTCTGCGACTCGCTCGCAATGACATTGTTACTAACTTTAGTCATTGCTGAAGATCTTTTCCTGCCAGAGTTGTGCTTTGGCCAGGACAGCCGCTTCATCAATAGTCATTAATACACGGTCTTTCAAAAGCTGTTTGCCTGCGACCCAGACATCAGTGATCTGATTGCGGTTACAGGAATATACAATCTGCGAGACAGGGTTATATAAAGGTTGCGTTTCAATATAGCTGAGATCAATCGCTGCCACATCGGCCTCTTTACCAATGGACAATGATCCGGTTGTTTCAGCCAGGCCAAGTGCGGTAGCTGAATTTAATGTCGCCATCCTGAGTACGGTATGGGCCGGTAATGCCGTGCTGTCTCCGGCAACACCTTTACCGAGTAATGCCGCGGTGCGCATTTCGCCCAGCATGTCCAGGTCATTATTGCTGGCGGCACCGTCAGTTCCGAGTGCCACATTGATATTATTAAGCAGCAATTCATTAACAGGGCAAAAGCCGCTGGCGATTTTCAGGTTGGATTCCGGGCAATGCACAACACTTACGCCATACTTTGCGATCAGTTCGATTTCATCACTTTCAAGTTGTGTCATGTGCACGGCCATAAGCCGGTTACTGACCAGACCCAGTTCGAATAATCGCTGTAACGGCCGTTTGTCATGTTGTTCCACACTCTGATGTACCTCGAAGGCAGTCTCGTGTACATGCATATGGATTTGTATGTCCATTTCTTCAGCGAGAGTCGCTATTTTTTGCAGTGGTGCATCGGAAACCGTATAAGGTGCATGCGGACCGAAGACTGTGCGGATAAGCGGGCTATATTTGAATTTGTCATGGACTTGTTCGCCCTTCAGGAAATATTCATCCGGGTCCCTGGCCCAGGCCGTTGGAAAATCGATCATGATAAGACTGACATTGGCCCTGATACCGCACTCCACTGCAGTTTCCGCAACCTTGTCCGGGAAAAAATACATATCATTAAAACAGGTGGTGCCGCCACGGATCATCTCGGCGATGGCATGCCGTGTCCCGTCTTCAACAAATTCGGGATTGACCCAGCGTTGTTCTGCCGGCCAGATATGATTGTTCAGCCAGTCCATGAGCGGCAGATCATCTGCGAGTCCACGGAACTGCGACATGGCCGCGTGCGTGTGGCAATTGATGAGTCCGGGGATCAGCGCATGGGTTTCCAGATCAATTTCTTCATAAGCAGTGTATTTCAGTCTGGCTTCTTCAGTTGGCAATATATCGGTGATTTTGCCATCGTTAATCGCCAGGGAATGATGTTCATAAATGGTGTTATCCGGGTCAACCGGTATGATCCAGCGGGCGTTGATGAGAGTATCAATATTCATTGTTATTAGTGATTAGTGAATAGTGATTAGTGAATAGTGATTTGTGAATGGTAAATAATAACGGGTAAGCTGTAACCACTCACCAGTCACTAATCACCGCTTTTTGTTTGCTTTTTCCTTGTTGATTATTCATTGTACGCAAAAAACAGGTAAAGGAGACAGTATTTGTCAGCAGAAATATCCAGCCCGGACACTGTGCGGCCCATCATCTGGCATGATGATCGCTTGCGTTTGCTGGATCAGCGATTATTACCCGGCATGGTGGAATACCTCGACTTTGGCAATGCCGCAGACGTGGCAAAAGCGATCAACCAGATGGTTGTGCGCGGCGCACCAGCGATAGGTATTACTGCCGCCTATGGCGTGGTGCTTGCCGCGCGTGCGGCCTACAGAAAAGACCCTGAGGAATGGAGGACAGCATTACAGTCTGACCTGGATACACTCGCGCAATCCAGACCCACAGCGGTAAACCTGCACTGGGCCTTGCAACGTATGCAATCCCTGTTTAATAAAATTAAGGGTAATCCTGAACCGGCATTGCTCAGGGAGGCTTTAACGATTCACGAAGAAGATATTGCCGCTAACCGGCATATGGGTGCACTGGGTGCAGCCCTCATTGCTGATTGCAGGCAAGTGCTGACCCATTGCAATACCGGTTCACTGGCCACAGGCGGTTATGGAACTGCTTTGGGCGTCATACGCTCGGCCTGGCAGGCTGGTACTTTAGAGATGGTTTATGCCAGTGAAACCCGGCCCTGGTTACAGGGTGCGAGGCTGACTGCATGGGAACTGCAACAGGACAACATACCGGTTACCCTGATCGCAGACAGTGCGGCCGGTTTTCTGTTAAGTCGGGGAAAGGTCAAATGGGTAGTCGTCGGGGCTGATCGCATCGCTGCCAATGGTGATATCGCCAACAAGATCGGTACTTATGGTCTGGCCGTAGCTGCCCGGCATCATGGGGTGCAAATGATGGTCGTCGCACCTGCTTCAACCTTCGATCTGCAAACCATGACTGGTGCAGATATCCCGATTGAGGATCGTGGACCCGATGAAATTTTGCGTTGTGCCGGGAAACCAACGGCACCTGAAGGCATCGCGGCATGGAACCCGGTGTTTGATATTACACCCGCAGCACTCATCGATGTGATTGTCACGGAAAAGGGTGTTATTCATCGTCCGGACAGGCATAAAATCGCCGCAATTATTCAGTAAATTTTTAGCAGAAAGTCAAGCTAAAATTTACTCCCGGCAGTACTGATTTTAACCGCATTTTTTCTACAGTTAACGGGCCTTGATGTGGTAGAATTTCACACTTTGTGAATAGCTAAAAAAGGGTCCTCAATTGTCAGTAAATTCCGTGATTTTTTATGTCTGAATTCGATTTCGCGCGCATCGTTTCCCCCATCAATATAGAAGATGAAATGAAGCAGTCCTATATGGATTACGCCATGAGCGTGATTATAGGACGGGCCCTGCCGGATGTACGTGATGGACTTAAACCGGTGCACCGCCGCGTGCTCTTTGCCATGAATGAAATGGGCAATGACTGGAACAAATCCTACAAGAAATCCGCCCGTATCGTCGGTGATGTGATCGGTAAATACCATCCGCATGGTGATACCGCCGTGTATGACACCATAGTGCGCATGGCCCAGCCTTTTTCACTGCGTTATACGCTGGTCGACGGGCAGGGTAATTTCGGCTCTGTCGATGGCGATGCGCCGGCGGCCATGCGTTATACCGAAGTGCGCATGTCGCGGATTGCCCATGAATTGCTGGCCGATATTGACAAGGAAACTGTCGATTTTGTGCCCAACTACGATGGCGCTGAACACGAACCCACCGTCCTGCCTGCAAGGATCCCCAATCTGCTTGTGAATGGTTCCAGCGGTATTGCCGTGGGCATGGCCACCAATATTCCGCCGCATAACCTGACCGAGGTGATCAATGCCTGTGTTGCGCTGATTGATAATCCGGCCATACAGATCGGCGAGTTAATGCAACATATTCCAGGCCCGGATTTTCCTACGGCAGGCATAATCAACGGTTCAAAGGGGATACATGAGGCCTATCGAACCGGCCGTGGGCGTATCTATGTGCGGGCCCGTACCGAGATCGAGACTGATGATAAAGATGGCCATACCATCATCGTCAAGGAACTGCCCTATCAGGTAAACAAGGCGCGGCTGATGGAGAAAATCGCTGAACTGGTCAAGGACAAACAGATCACCGGCATCCGTGAGTTGCGTGATGAATCCGACAAGGACGGTATGCGTATGGTGATTGAGTTGCGCCGGGGTGAAGTGCCGGAAGTCATCCTGAACAATCTCTATCAGCAGACCCAGATGCAGAATGTATTTGGCATCAATGTGGTTGCCCTGGAAAATGCCCAGCCACGCCTGCTGAACCTTAAAAACCTGCTCGAAGCCTTTATCCGGCACCGGCGTGAAATTGTTTCCCGGCGTACAGTCCATGATCTCCGCAAGGCCCGCGCCCGCGCCCATATCCTTGAAGGTCTTGCTGTTGCACTGGCGAATATCGATCCGGTCATTGCGCTGATCAAGGCCTCACCCGGTCCGGCAGAGGCCAAACAGAAATTACTGGAGCCATTTTGGAAATCCGGCGTTGTTCTGGCAATGCTGCAACGTGCAGGCGCACAGGCCTCCCGTCCTGAAGATTTACCGGGCAATTTTGGTCTGCTGGATGAAGGTTACCGTTTATCCGATGTGCAGGCCCAGGCCATCCTGGACCTCAAACTGCAACGGCTGACGGCCCTTGAACAGGACAAGATCATCAAGGAATACGGCGAATTGCTTGAAATCATCCAGGACCTGATGGACATCCTCGCCCGGCCGGAGCGCCTGATGCAGGTGATTCGCGATGAACTGGTGGACATAAAAGAACGCTATGGTGATGTGCGTAAAACCGAGATCATCGAAGATCATCAGGATCTCAGTATGGAAGATCTGATTACGGAAGAGGATGTTGTGGTGACACTGTCACATGCCGGTTATGCCAAGTCCCAAGCGCTGGATGTGTACCGTTCACAACGGCGTGGTGGCAAGGGCAAGTCCGCCACCAGCATGAAGGATGAAGATTTCATCGACAAGTTAATTATTGCAAGCACCCACGATACTGTCCTGTGTTTCTCCAGCAAGGGCAAAGTCTACTGGTTGAAAGTCTATGAATTTCCGCAGGCCAGCCGCGCCGCCCGCGGTAAACCGATCATCAATCTTCTGCCGCTGGAAGATGGTGAACGCATCAATGCCGTATTACCGATCCGCGAATATGCGGAAGATAAATTCATATTCATGGCGACGGCGGATGGCACCGTAAAGAAATGCAGCCTGGCCGATTTCTCCCGTCCGCGTCCAAGCGGTATACGCGCCATTGAGTTGCGGGAGGATAACCAGTTGATTGGTGTTGAATTGACCGACGGTAATCATGATGTCATGTTATTCAGTGATGCGGGCAAGGCGGTACGCTTTCATGAATCCGAAGTGCGGGCGATGGGCCGTACGGCACGTGGTGTGCGTGGTATCCGATTGGGCGATGGTCAACGGGTTATATCATTGATTATCGTTGAATCCGGTTGCACCGTATTAACTGCCACGGAAAAAGGTTTTGGCAAGCGTACACCGATAGAAGATTATGTGGTGAAAGGCCGTGGTGGTATTGGTGTGATTTCAATTCAGACCACCGAACGTAATGGCAAGGTCGTGGGTGCAGTCACCGTGAATGAGGATGACGAGATCATGTTGATCAGCAATCAGGGTACGCTGATCAGGACACCGGTCGATCAGGTTTCTGTGGTCGGGCGTAATACACAGGGTGTACGGTTGGTGACCCTGGGCGAAGGCGAAAGTCTGGCGAGTCTTGAGAGAATAGTTGAATATGGCAACGGTGATGAAGAATAGCCAGTTAAAATCCGTGCCTGAATTGCACTCAGGCCGCGCCTGTAATTTTGGGGCCGGACCGGCAATGTTACCCACTGAGGTCATGATGCAGGCGCAGGCCGAGTTAATGGACTGGCAGGGCAGCGGCATGTCGGTGATGGAGATCAGTCATCGCAGTGAAGCATTTATGACCATTGCGGAACAGGCCGAAACCGATCTGCGCGAGCTTTTACAAATTCCCGGGAACTACAAGGTGTTGTTTTTGCAGGGTGGCGCCACCAGCCAGTTTGCCATGGTGCCACTGAATCTCCTGCGCGGCAAAACATCAGCGGATTACCTGCATACCGGGATGTGGTCACAAAAAGCAATCAAGGAGGCCAGCAAATTCTGCAAGGTGAATGTTGCCTTGTCGATCGAGAACAACAGATTTACTTCGATACCGTCACCTGACTCCTGGCAACTGAACCCTGATTCTGCTTTTGTGTATTACACCGGCAATGAGACTGTTCACGGTGTCGAATTTCAAACCATTCCGGAGGTGGGGGACGTGCCGCTGGTCACCGACATGACGTCAAACCTGTTGTCCAGACCGCTGGACGTTTCACGTTATGGTGTGATCTTCGCCGGTGCGCAGAAAAACCTGGGACCGTCCGGTCTGGTGGTTGTGATCATCCGTGAAGACCTGATCGGACATGCCGGGAAGCGCATCCCCAGCATGTATGACTATGCTGTCCATGCACGGGAACATTCCATGTTCAACACCCCGCCCACCTTTGCCTGGTATGTGACAGGCCTGGTGCTGCAGTGGGTGAAACGTACGGGTGGAATCAGGGAAATGGAAAGACGGGCCATACGCAGATCGGAGAAGCTCTATCAGTTTATTGATGCTTCCGGGTTTTATCATAATCCTGTTGCTGCGGAGTGCCGTTCCCGGATGAATGTCCCGTTTTTTCTCACTCATGAGGGCCTTAACCAGACCTTTATAAAAGAGGCCGAGGCACACGGATTAACCGCTTTGGCCGGTCATCGTAACGTGGGTGGCATGCGTGCCAGTATCTACAACGCCATGCCGGAAGAGGGAGTAGACCGGCTCATCGAATTCATGGGTGGATTTGAGAAACGCTACGGTTGAACAGCGAGGGGAATTCAAACTCGTAAAAAAATACATCTAATTTGCGTCAGATAGTTTCCTCTCTGCCGCTAGTCTCGTATGCTGTGCACTTTAAAACTAACGTTACCAGTCGTACCCAGTATTATGTCTGAACAATCTAAATTAACCGGGTTGCGTAATCGAATTGATGAGATCGATATCCGCTTGCTGGAATTGATCAGTGATCGCGCACGTCTGGCAAAAGAGATAGCGGAAGTCAAGGGGCAGACTGAAAACAATAACAGTTTTTACCGCCCTGAACGCGAGGCACAGATTTTACGCAAGATTATTGAGAAGAACAGCGGCCCGCTTTCCGAGGAGGAAATGGCACGCCTGTTTCGCGAGATCATGTCCGCCTGCCTGGCGATGGAACAGGTGCTGAATATTGCCTACCTTGGGCCCGAAGGGACATTCACCCAGACTGCAGCACTCAAGCATTTCGGTCATTCGGTCAAGACTACGGCACTCGGGAGCATCGATCAGGTATTCAGGGAAGTCGAATCATGCGCCAGTCATTATGGTGTAGTGCCGATCGAAAATTCGATTGAAGGGGTGGTGAACCATACGCTGGATATGCTGATCAATTCCCCTTTGCATATCTGCGGCGAGGTGGAATTGCGTATCCATCATCACCTGCTGACCAAAGCGAAGAAGCCCGATCAGATAAAACAGGTGTATTCGCACCAGCAATCCCTGGCGCAATGCCGTGCCTGGTTGGATACCCACTTGCCGGATGCGGAGCGTATCGCCGTCAGCAGTAATGGAGAAGCGGCAAGGCTGGTGAGTAACAAGAACCACGCTGCTTCCATCGCCGGTGAAACAGCAGCCGAATATTATGATCTGCCCATTCTGTACCGGAATATTGAAGATCATCCTGACAACACTACACGCTTTCTGGTATTGGGAAGACATGACACCACACCGAGTGGCAAGGACAAAACTTCCATTTTGTTTTCAGCTCCCAACCAGCCCGGCGCTCTGCATGATATGCTGGCCTGTTTTGCCGAGAACAATGTCAGCATGACCCGGATAGAATCAAGACCATCACGGGTGGGGATGTGGGACTATGTATTTTTTGTCGACGTGGAAGGCCATGCACAAGATGCCAAGGTAGTTGCCGCGTTGAAGAAACTGGAGAGTGTGGCTTCAATGGTGAAGGTTTTAGGCTCATATCCGGTGGCAGTCCTTTGATAGTGATTGGTGATTAGTGAATAGTGATTAGTATCGATGATCAATAACCTGACACACATTACCGAACACAAGTTACCAATTACGAATTACGAATTACGAATTACGAAATAATAGTCATGTCTTGTGATCTGATCAAACTGGCTGTCCCCGGCGTCGCCTCTCTGCAACCTTATCAGCCCGGGAAACCAGTGGAAGAACTGGAACGCGAACTGGGCCTTAAAAATATTATCAAGCTGGCGTCGAATGAAAATCCGTTGGGTGCAAGCCCGAAAGCCCTGGCTGTATTGAAAAAACCCGGTGATCTATCGCGTTATCCGGATGGCAACGGTTTTCGCCTGAAAACTGCACTTGCCGATTACCATTCTGTGCACGCCGATCAGATTACATTGGGCAATGGTTCCAACGAGATACTGGAATTGATCGCTCGTGCAATACTTATCCCGGAACATGAGGTGATCTTTTCCGAGCATGCCTTTGCCGTGTATCCACTGGTGACACAGGCCATCGGTGCCAGGGCTGTGGTTGTCCCGGCAAAAGAGTGGGGTCATGATGTGGACGGTATGCTGACGGCAATTACACAAAACAGCCGCCTGATGTTTATTGCCAACCCGAATAACCCGACCGGGACCTGGCTGAAAAAAGCAGAACTCAGATGTTTGCTTGAATCAGTACCCGAGGATCTGATTGTGGTTG
>MGYU01000102.1:10340-16261 GCA_001801885.1 Gammaproteobacteria bacterium RIFCSPLOWO2_12_47_11 | reverse complement strand
ACGCACCCGGCCCTGACCGTTGCACACAGTACATGGTTCCCTGATGATTTTGCCATTACCCCGGCATTGCGGACAGGTTTGTTGCAGAGAAAAAATTCCCTGTTGCATACGCACCTGGCCCTGGCCGCCGCAGGTTGGACACGTTACCGGACTGCTGCCTTTCTTTGCCCCGGATCCATGACATTCATGACAACCGACAAGTTTCGGAACACGAATTTTGATTTCTGTGCCGGCAACAGCCTCTTCCAGTTTAAGTTCCAGGTCGTAACGCAGATCAGCGCCCCGGAACACCCGTGGACCACCACGGCCACGGCCACCTGCAGCACCGCCAAAGATATCTCCAAAAACACTGTCAAAGATGTCTCCAAAACCACCCGGACCTGTACCACCCATGCCTGCACTTTGGTCTACACCGGCATGTCCGAATTGATCATAGGCCGCACGCTTGCGTTCATCAGAAAGCACTTCATAGGCGGCCTGAATATTCTTGAATTTTTCTTCGGCAGTTTTATCTTCAGTATTCCGGTCCGGATGGAATTTCATCGCCAATCGGCGATAGGCCTTTTTGATCTCCGCCTCTGTCGCATTGCGGGCGACCCCAAGAGTTTGGTAATAGTCTTTTTTATTTGCCATTTTTATTTTCGTAGAACTATTTTCATCACAATTACAGTACCTGTGTTTCAGCTCCGTATTGCCTTTCTCATTAAGCACACAAGCCCGGAGAAAGGGATCACCTTTCCCGGGCTGTATATTTCTGTTCCAGCAGCCGGCATTCGGGCAACGAGTACCGGACCAACAGTCACCTGTTACTTCTTGTTGTCGTCGACCTCTTCAAACTCTGCATCAACAACATTTTCCTTGTCTTCACCATTACCTTTCGCAGCTTCGGCATTATCGCCAGCGGAAGCCTGTGCCTTTTCCGCACTTTGCTGATAGACACGCTCAGCCAGTTTACCGGCAACCTCCGTCAGCTTCTGGGTTTTTGCTTCAATAGCTGCCTTGTCATTACCCTTGATGGCCTCTTCCGCCTCGGCTATCGCTGCATTGATGTCCGTCTTTTCACTCTCAGTGACCTTGTCACCCAGTTCCTTCATGGATTTACGGCTGGCATGGATCAGATTCTCGGCCATGTTGCGGGCCTCGACCAGTTCCCTTGCCTTGTGATCTTCTTCGGCGTGGGCCTCGGCATCCTTCACCATCTTTTCAATCTCGGCATCCGACAGACCACTGGAGGCCTTGATGACGATGGACTGCTGTTTGCCTGTGGCCTTGTCTTTGGCCGAGACATTCAGGATTCCGTTGGCATCGATATCAAAGTTCACCTCGATCTGTGGCATACCCCGTGATGCGGGCGGAATATCCGTCAGGTCAAAGCGGCCCAATGACTTGTTCCCGGCTGCCATTTCACGCTCACCCTGCAACACGTGCACGGTCACTGCAGTCTGATTGTCTTCCGCAGTAGAGAACACCTGGCTTGCCTTGGTCGGGATCGTGGTGTTTTTCTCAATGAGCTTGGTCATCACACCACCCAGAGTCTCGATGCCCAGCGACAGCGGCGTCACATCAAGCAACAATACGTCTTTCACATCGCCGCCCAGCACGCCGGCCTGGATTGCAGCACCAACGGCTACAGCCTCATCCGGATTCACATCCTTGCGTGGCTCCTTGCTGAATAATTCCTTTACTGTTTCCTGCACCTTGGGCATACGCGTCTGGCCGCCGACCAAAATCACATCCGTAATATCTGAAGCAGCAAGTTTTGCATCCTTCAATGCTATCCGGCAGGGTTCAACCGTGCGTTCAATCAGATCTTCAACCAGCGATTCCAGTTTGGCGCGGGTCAGCTTCATATTGAGATGCTTGGGTCCGCTCGCATCTGCCGTAATATAGGGCAGATTGATGTCGGTCTGCTGGCTGGATGAAAGTTCGATCTTGGCCTTTTCCGCAGCCTCTTTCAGACGCTGCAGTGCCAGTGGGTCGTTGTGCATATCGAAGCCCTGCGCCTTTTTGAATTCACCACAGATATATTCAATGATACGCAAATCGAAATCTTCACCACCGAGAAAGGTGTCGCCGTTAGTGGACAACACTTCGAACTGATGTTCACCATCGACTTCCGCAATTTCAATGATAGAGATATCAAATGTACCGCCGCCCAGATCATAGACAGCAATCTTGGCATCGCCATGTTTCTTGTCCATGCCATAGGCCAGCGCGGCGGCCGTCGGTTCATTGATGATACGGCGCACATTCAGTCCGGCAATGCGGCCGGCATCTTTGGTCGCCTGGCGCTGGGAATCATTGAAATAGGCGGGCACGGTGACAACAGCATCCTTGACCTCTTCACCCAGGTAATCTTCGGCAGTCTTTTTCATTTTCATCAGGACCCGGGCTGAGATCTCCGGTGGTGCGATCCTCTTGCCACGGACATCCACCCAGGCATCACCATTGTCAGCGCGGGCGATCTTGTAAGGCACCATCTTGATGTCCTTCTGTACTATCTCTTCATCAAAGCGGCGTCCGATAAGACGCTTCACAGCGAACAGGGTATTTTGCGGGTTGGTGACCGACTGGCGCTTGGCGGATTGCCCGACCAGGACTTCATCATCCTCGGTGAAGGCAACGATAGACGGCGTAGTCCGTGCCCCTTCACTGTTTTCGATGACCTTGGCCTGCCCGCCTTCGAGCACGGCCACGCATGAGTTCGTCGTACCCAGGTCTATGCCAATTATTTTTGCCATTTAAAATCTCCAGAAATCAATAAGTTAATAGTTTAAACTCAAATCTTTACGCTAGCCTTGAATATTGGGCCGGCGGCATTTTTTTCAAGCCACTGCGGCGATTTATTTGGCCACCACCACCATGGCCGGCCGGACCAGACGACCATTCAGTTCATAGCCCTTTTGCATCACACTGATGACATGACCGGAAGCCACACCCTCCGCTTCCAGCACGGTAACCGCCTGGTGCAGTTCCGGATTGAATTTCTCATCTTGCGGATTGATCACTTTCGCCCCGAATTTTTCCAGGCTGGCGGTGAATATCTTGAAGGTGAGGTCCATCCCTTCTTTCAGGCTGGCCACGTCTGCTCCATTTTCAGATGCGGACAGGCCCAGTTCCATACTGTCGATGACAGGCAGTAAGTCGGTTACAAATCTTTCCAGGGAGTATTTGTGTGCATTTTCAATGTCCCGGGCGGTGCGTTTGCGCATGTTTTCCAGCTCGGCCTGCACACGCAGGGCCTTGTCCAGGTTTTCAGCGGCGATACGCTTCTGTTCTTCCAGTTCCTGCATTAGTAACTCAATTTTGTTTTCTGCACCCGGTTCTTCAGCTGCAGTCTGTTCCTCTGTTATTACGACATTATTCTGATATGGCGGCATCAGGGTTTCATCGACAGCATCCATGTTCTGTTCGCCCTGATTCTGTTGTTTTTCCGGTATTTCTTCAGATTGTTTTTTTTTGCCTGACATGATTTCCCTCGAAATAAAACTATGTAAACAGAAACAACGACAACCCGGATATCCGCTTCGAAATGGGGGTTAATTCTGTGAATTCAAGGCCAACCCCAGCATTTTGGCTGTGATATCGACGATGGGGATGACCCTTTCATAATGCATGCGGGTTGGGCCGATGACACCCAGGACACCGAGGATCTGGCCATCTACTTCGTAGGGAGAAGTAACCACGCTGCAATTGTCCAGTACATCGTATCCGGCTTCCTCGCCAATGAATATCTGCACACCTCTGGCATGAATGGACTGCTCCAGCAAATGCAGGATATCGCGCTTCTGATTGAAGCTGTTGAAGAGTTTTTTTAACCGTTCCACATCGCAGAGTTCCGCGACATCCATCAGGTTGGTCTGTCCGGCCAGCACAAAATCATCACCGGTATCATTTTTCAAAAAGGCCTGTTGTGCCATTTCGATTGCCGTCTGCATAATCTGGCTAACATTGTCTTTCATCCTTTTTAACTCACTTAAAATCCCGGCACGGATAGTTGCCAGGTCTTTACCGGCAAACTTCTGGTTCAGGTAATTTGAGGCCTGTTGCAATTCTGAGGGCGTATAAACCCTCGCAGTATTAATAATACGGTTCTGGATTTGGTTGTCATTGATAACCAGTATCACCAGTATGCGGTCATCCGAGAGCGAGACAAATTCAACATGCTTCAAGGCGTGTTGATCCTGCCGGGGCAGCGTGACGATCCCGGCCAAACGGGTAATATCCGATAACATATTTGAAGTACGCTGCAGCAATGACTGCATGTCCTGACGCGATTTGAGTTCTTCGGCAATATGCTCAATCTCTCTCTCGTTCAGTGCGTGCACGCGCAGCAGTGAATCAACAAACAACCGGTAACCTTTAACCGTCGGGACACGGCCGGCCGAGGTATGTGGAGAGTGCAGCAGACCCATTTCCTCCAGGTCTGCCATGACGTTGCGTATCGTGGCCGGGCTTAATTCCAGATCTGTATCCCGGGCCAGGGTCCGGGAACCGACCGGTTGCCCATCCTGGATAAAATGCTCCACCAATAACTTGAACAGGTGCAGACTACGCTCAGGTATTTGATTTAAATCGATTTTCTGTTGCATGGTATTTAAAGTCATCCAGGTTAGGGAAATTTAGCACTCTCACGGTAAGAGTGCAAAAGATATGATATATATTGTTGGCGCGCACTGTTGCTCATGCTAACTTTGCCGAACCAGAATAACCATCAATGGACATGTTCAAGCAAATATCCCTGATAACCAACTCCGGTGCAAATGAGGTTGCTGATACCCTTAATACGGTGATTGAATTCCTGCAACAACGCAATATCGGTATTGAACTTGATGAATGCTGTGCCCGGATTGCCCGTAGCAAGGACTTGCCGGTTGCTTCTGCCGACAAACTGGGGGCGAATTCAGATCTGGCCATAGCCATCGGCGGTGACGGTACCATGCTCAAGGCCGCCCATCTGGTCTGTGGTCACGGGATCCCTTTATTGGGGATCAACCGTGGTCACCTGGGATTTCTGGCGGATATCCCGGCAGATTCCTTTCAACAACATCTGGATGAAATTCTTAAAGGGCATTATGCCGAGGACGAACGTTTCCTTTTGTATTGTGAAGTGCACCGTGACGAAAATTTAACGTGTGTGAAATACGCATTTAATGATGTGGTCGTGCAAAAGTGGGATGTCGCCAAGTTGATTGAACTGTACACTTATGTCGATGGCACCTTTGTGCACAGACAACGTTCGGACGGAATGATAGTTTCTTCACCCACAGGCTCTACGGCCTACGCCTTGTCCGGTGGCGGTCCCATTCTTTACCCCACACTGGATGCACTGGTGCTGGTCCCCATTTGTCCACACAGTCTGACCAACCGCCCGATTGTTATTAAGGGTAACAGCCGGGTTGAAATCGTGGTCAGCAGCGATGACGTACATCACGCTCAGCTGACCTGTGATGGTGATATTGCCATGGAACTGGAATCGGGTGATCGGGTGATCGTAGAAAAAAAGAACCAGACCATCCGCTTGATTCATCCAGCCAATCACGATCACTTCAGTATCCTGCGGGCAAAACTACGCTGGGGCTAGATGAATTGCTGAAACACCTGCACATTCGTGATTTTGCCGTCATTGAAGAACTGGAAATCCAGTTTGATCCAGGCATGACGGTACTGACCGGCGAAACCGGCGCAGGCAAATCGATCCTTGTCGATGCTTTGGGACTGGTCCTGGGTGACCGGGCAGACAGCAGCATTATTCGCAATCTATGTGACAGCACGGAAATCACCGCTATTTTTGAAATCAATAATGACCAGAATATCCACGCTATCCTTGAGGAACAGGGTATCCATCATGACGGTGAACTCATGCTCCGGCGGGTAATCAATAAAGATGGCCGTTCCCGTGCTTATGTAAATGGCAGTTC
>MGYU01000102.1:0-10203 GCA_001801885.1 Gammaproteobacteria bacterium RIFCSPLOWO2_12_47_11 | reverse complement strand
ACGGCGCCGACCGCGATCCGGATGATGATGAAGGCGGGAACCGAGGTCATCCGCAAGTATGATCTCAGCAACCTGCGCTTTGCAGCCAGCGTTGGCGAAGCGCTGAACCCGGAAGCGGCGGAGATCAAAGCACTGGCGGAAGAACATACGCGTCTGGCAAATGTCAGCAAGATACTGGAAAGCTGTCAGCAACTGTTGAACCAGTTCTCGGAAGATGACCAGTCCGTATTGAACCAGATTAACCACGGTGCACATGAATTACAGGACCTGTTACGTTTTGATCCGTCATTAGCAACTGTCTCTGAACTGCTGGAAAATGCCAGTATCCAGATCAACGAGGCCACCACAGAATTACGCCATTATCTGGACAGTCTTGAGCTGGATCCCGGGCGGCTTAAGACAGTGGAAGAACGTATCTCGGCACTGCACGACATCGCCCGCAAGCATAAAGTCCGGCCGGAAGCACTGGCAACACATCTTGAAACACTCAAGACAGAACTCAAAAATCTTGAAGACAGCGAGCAACACCTGGTTGATCTGGGTAGGAAAAGAGATCTGGCATTGCAGGTTTACCGGAAGGCTGCCGCAGAATTACATGAACACCGGGAAATGACCGCGACAAAACTAGGCAAGGCAATCGAAGCAAAACTGAAAGAACTGGGGATGCCCGGTGGGCGTTTCAGGATCGATGTCCAGGCAATTGAAAAAGACACGCCGCACCGTGACGGCATGGACCGCATTGAATATCTGGTTTCCGTCAACCCGGGTCAGCCGCTACAACCCCTGAACAAGGTCGCATCCGGCGGTGAATTGTCCCGCATCAGTCTCGCGATACAAGTGATAGGCAGCAAGGACAAAGGACTGCCTACATTAATATTTGATGAAGTTGATTCCGGTATCGGTGGCGGGGTTGCCGAAATCGTCGGAAAACTTTTGCATAGTCTTGCCGGCAACCACCAGGTATTTTGTGTGACGCACCTGCCCCAGGTTGCGTCCCAGGGCCATCATCATTTGCAGGTGAATAAATCCACACATGCGCAAACCACCCTGACACAAGTCATCAATCTCAATAAAGATGAACGCATAGAAGAAATTGCACGGATGCTGGGCGGCTTGAAAATAACAGAACAGACCCGGGCGCATGCGCGGGAAATGCTTAAAACAGTTACAAGTGACAAGTAATAAGTGACAAGGATTTTTTCTTGTGACTTGTGACTTATGACTTTTTACTGTCCTTGGGTCTCACATACAAAACCAGACTGTGCTCTTCAAGCACATAACCGTGTTTTTCCGCAATTTCCCTTTGCAGGCGTTCGATCTCTTCATTTTTAAATTCGATGACCTTGCCGGTCTTCAGGCAAACCATATGATCATGATGACCACCACGGTTCAGTTCAAACACGGAATGACCGGAATCAAAATGATGCCGTATGACCAGACCGGCTGATTCAAACTGTGTCAATACCCGGTAGACGGTAGCTAGCCCCACTTCCTCTTTGCCTTCCAGCAGGATCTTGTACACATCCTCTGCACTCAGATGTCTTTGATCAGATTCTTCCAGTATCTGGAGAATCCTTATTCTTGGCAGAGTGGCCTTGAGACCGGCTTCTTTCAGGTCTTTTGCTTCCATCCGGGATTCCTCATTAATTCACCAATGAAAACATTGGCATAAGAAATTAATTACCGCTTTTATGCAGAACAAGTATATCCAAATACATGCCCGGTGTCGTGGTGCTATTCAGCATAGATGTCCTTTTCAGGACATTGCGTTACAATCATACTCTCTGGTATATGAACAAGATTATGTCAAATTTCAAGCTGATTTTATTATCGATATTGGTTGCCTCCGGCCAGCTTGCTGGTGGGTGTGCCAAAAATGTTGACGGGACCTGGAAAGCGCCGCTGGTTCACCGTATTGATGTACAGCAGGGCAATGTAATCGAACAGGACATGATCAACAAACTGAAACCAGGCATGGATAAAAACCAGGTAAAATTCATTATGGGCACACCGCTGATCACTGATTCTTTTCACAGCAACCGCTGGGATTATGTCTACAGCATGGAACCTGGCAGAGGCGAGCGCAAACAACGTCGTATCACCCTTTATTTCGAAGACGAAAAACTGGCTTATGTCGATGGCGATATCCAGATCCGGACTACACCATTAAGTGAAGATGAAACCCACAAGGAGCGCAACGTTGTGGTGCCCATTGACCAGCACCAGGAAGGTATCCTGGGCCGCTGGTTTGGCAAAGACAAACCGGCTACGGACATTGATGCGGAAGCCACCTTCGCCGAAGAACCGGCAAGTGAAGAACCCCTACCTGAAGAATCACAAACAGATACTGCTACCGCTGCATTACCACCCGATGTTGAAGATAAACCTGATTATGACTCAAAATTACCTGATGACACTACCCGCCGCGCCCAGTCCTCAGTTGTTGAAACCGAACAAGATAAAAATCTGTTCCGGCGCTTCTGGGACAGAATGACATCAGATAAATCTGAAAGCGGCATGCAGGAAGGGGAAGAGACAGAACGTGATCTGCGTGACGCGGAGGTCTTCGAAAAAGCAGGTGGCGAGTTGTAAAAAAATCAGTCTTTTTTGTTTTTTTTCTCCGCACGTATCCTTCGCGCTTCTTTCGGATCAACTTTGAGCTGCCGGTATATTTCAACCTGGTCCCCCTCGTGTAACAATGTATCCAGTTCCTTTAACCTGCCGTATATACCCACCTTGTTTTGATTGAGATTGACCTCCGGGCAACGTTGCAGCAATCCGGATAATTCAATCGCCTGCCCAATGGTGGTAGCTGTCTTTACTTTCAGAGGTATGCGATACGCCTGTTCCGGCAAGGCGTAAACAACTTCGATGGTTATTTCGTCAGCGTTTGCCATAGATTTCAACAGCACGCCGCGTAAATGCATCCACCATGCTTTCCATGATGTGATTAAAGGTATGACTCAACGCCAACTTGAGCAGTTTGTTTTTAAACTCGAATTCAATGACAAGCCGGATCTGACAGGACTGATTTGCTTGCGGTTCGAATCGCCAGCAACCACTGAGAAATCTAAATGGTCCTTCTACCAATTGCATATTTATACTCCGCCCTGGTCGCATGGTGTTTCCTGTACTGAAAGACTGTTTGATCTTGCCCACTTCCACTGCAATGGTTGCCTGCAAATGTGTTTCAGATTTGTTCGTGACCTGCGCTGTCTTGCACCAGGACAGAAAATCCGGATAGGCCTCGATATTATTTACCAATGCATACATCTCGTCTGCACTGTAAGGCACAAGTGTAGCTTTATGAATGGCGAACAAGGTTAGTAGAATAAGCTGTCAACTACAGGAATTAAAAAATACCTATCGCTTGCAGAAATATTATCAATACACCCACAGGGGCAATATAACGCACTGTAAAATACCAGCATTTATACGCGATGCCATCCCCCATGCCGAGCTCATCGACACATGATTGTCTTTTCATCAGCCAGGCAGCAAAAATTGCCAGTAATAATCCACCCAACGGCAACATGATATTGGATGTCAGATAATCCATCATATCGAACCAGGTCTTCCCGAATAATTTATAATCTGCCCAGCGATTGAACGATAATAACGAACCTATCCCCAGTATCCATGCTATCAGCCCTGCCAGGGCAGAGGCCCGCGGCCGTCTCATACCGCGGTTTTCCACCAGCCAGGCAACAGCAGGTTCAAGCAAGGAAATCGAGGACGTCCAGGCAGCAAACAATAACAATATAAAAAACAAGGTGCCGAAAAATTCCCCATAAGGCATCTTGCCAAAGGCAATCGGCAATGTGATAAAAATCAGACCAGGCCCCTTGTCCGGTTCCAGACCATAGGCAAAGACCAATGGAAATATAGCGACACCCGCCAGGATGGCCACAAGCGTATCAGCGGCAGCGATCATAAATGTGGTCTTTGCAATCGAGGCCTTCTCGGGCAGATAGGAGCCATACATCATAATGGCGCCCATCCCGAGACTGAGGCTGAAAAATGCCTGGCCCATGGCGGCCAGTACACCGGCGGCGGAAATTTTTGAAAAATCCGGATAAAACATATAACTCAAACCCCGGCTAAAACCGGTGGTAGACATGGCATAACCCACCATGATGATGAGCAGTATGAACAGGGCCGGCATCATGAATTTTACCGCACGCTCCAGACCACTGCGTACACCCATTGATACCACGATTACGGTCAGGGCCATGAAGATGGTATGGATCACCAGTAATCTTTCCGGGCTCGCCAGCAAGGCGTCAAAATAACCGGCAATTTCAATATCCGATGAAATGGTAAAAATCCCTGAGCCGGCACGTATAATATAATCAATCGTCCAGCCGGCAACGACACTGTAAAAAGACAGGATCATGAATCCGGCGACTACACCCATCCAGCCCAGATAACGCCAGGCGGAACTCAGACTTTCTTCTTCTGCCAATGCCTGCATGGTATTGATCGGGCTCTGCCGGCCGCGTCGCCCCAACATGATTTCGGCCATCATGATCGGAATCGCCACAAGCAATACGCACAAAATATAAACACAGACAAACGCGCCGCCGCCATTGGTACCGGTCATATAAGGGAACCGCCAGATATTGCCCAGACCCACTGCCGAGCCGGTGGCAGCCAGGACAAATACCCAGCGTGATGACCACTGCCCATGAATAGACTTACGCTTGCGTGTCATATCGTGGTATTCCTCTTATTATTATGATCTCAATTCTGCGCGAAATCCGGCAGACACTCAATATTGCCATTATTCGTCCAGCGACCTGTTACAATCACGCGGATTTTATAACGTGATTACACAGCATGGCCAAACAACCGAAAAATAATAAGCAGGGAAGCACCATTGCGCTCAATAAAAAGGCCAAATTCGATTATTTTATCGAGGAAAGGTATGAAGCAGGCGTAGCACTTGAAGGTTGGGAAGTAAAAAGCCTGCGTGCCGGCAAGGTACAGATCCGGGACAGCTATATATTATTGAAAAACGGGGAGGCTTATTTGTTTGGCGCCCTGATCACACCCTTGCCAACGGCCTCCACCCACATACAGCCCGATCCACAACGCAACCGCAAACTGCTTCTGCACCGCCACCAATTGAATAAACTCATCGGAGCAGTCGAACGCAAGGGCTATGCACTGGTGCCTACTGCGATGTACTGGAAAACAGGAAAAGTGAAAGTCGAGATTGGTCTTGCACAGGGCAAGAAGTCTCATGACAAACGCGAAACAGAAAAGGAGCGTGACTGGCAGAGGCAAAAACAACGCCTCATCAAGCATGGCTAGCCATGCCAGGTAAATCTTATTGCAACAAACAGGCTAGCCGCTGGCGAGATAGAGTGCAATAAACAGCAATATCAATGTGATACCCTGCATACCAACCCGGGCGAACATCAATTGCGTGCCATACTTCCTGTCAAACTCTTCGCCATGTGCCATGGAACCTATACCGGTAACCAGTACGGCGATAGTCAACAATAACGCCAGAATAATAATCAATGTAAGGATGCTCATATTCACTGCCCTTCGGAAATATATTCCGGAAACAATCTCTCATTTATAATTCTAGTCAGGAAAGAAGGAGTTACATTGACATAGATCAAACAACAGCAAGTGTTTTAAAGAACTATTTCACCTATCCCTGGTCAATTAGATTGATTATAATATCCAGCACCTTGCCGTTTCTTTCCACTTGTAACTTGTTACTTGTAGCTTGTAACTTATAACTTGTAACTGATTTTCGGGGGCGTACTTGGCTTCGACGTGGGTCATGAAACCTGAGGGGCATGCCGAGGGGCAGAATACCTCGTAAATCCATCTGCAAAATCATAGTTGCCAACGAAGACAACTACGCACTCGCCGCCTAAAACCCGGTAGGGTGCCGTCTGACCGGGCTGTGCTTGTGCAACCGGACCCAGGCGTCGACTCACACAAGCTCGCGATGAAACATGTCCGGGGTGGATTTGCTAAAACTTAACTGGACTCGCTGATGGTTTTCCCTGCCGGTCGGGTAGCCACCAGTTAAACTAATAGAGTCGGCTACGCATGTAGAACCAAAGGCGGAGTACTCGCGGACGCCGGTTCGATTCCGGCCGCCTCCACCAAATAAATAATAAGGCCTCCCTCGCGGAGGCTTTATTATTTATCGTGCATGAATTGAACTCACACCCGGTACAGACGCTGGGCAAAGCGGAATCAGGATAACCATTTAACATGGCTTCCCTCCCACTGAACGGCAAGGATGTGATTCGCGACGGGACACCTTGGATAGTTACCAATACAATAAATTCAGCCCAATAACCGCTGGGCTGATCTTGTCTTCAGGGAATGATATATCGAATAAGCCTCTTTCAGTAAATCGCTGGATTCATTTTTTTCTCTATCACCGTGACTTTTCCGGTAGTTGCCTGCCAATTGATCAACAAAGGGAATATCCAGTAATTTGCAGATATTATTCCATCCAATACCTGCTTGCTCACATAACAGTTCATGGCTTACAAATAACTGTTGCTCGTTATCATCTGATATCTGTTGCATCAATAATTTATAAACACCAATCCATTGTACCAGCCAGTAATCCAGTTCATCAGGCTGATAATCCGGGTTTGCTGGTATGCCCCATTCAAATGGTCGATGATCAATACCGAACTCATGATGCACAAGCCAGGTCATGTATCGTTGTATAAACCGGTCCTTCTGTTGTTTCTCAATAAAATTTCTATGCTGGTTCAAAAGGGATTGTGCCTGGTCTAAAGGATCTCGAAAAGGTATGAGTATTATTGCGTTCGGGCAAGCCCTGAGCAATCCGGGCAAGCGCAGTATATTGTTGTTATTTTTTGAAAGATATCGTTGCTTGTTATACTTTCTATTGATTAGGTTGATATAGATCCTGAAATTCTCAATGGCATCATCAGTAAGCTTAAGACTCACAAGCCTGTCCTTGAGTACATATTTTCCACCAAAGACCCGCCAAAAGACTTCTTCCAGTGCTTCCGGGCTGTCATAGTCAATCCGGATGCCATCAGCATGAACTCTTTCCATCCTGACATTATCATCTTGAAATCTTCCAGTAATTTTAGACCAGGTGTTTGGAGCCATTACAAATGGCATATCCCTATAGGTCAGGGAGCTGAACTCATCCGATTTGAATATTGTTTGCATCAATATCGTTGATCCGGATCTTGCAAGACCTGTTACGAAAACATGCCTGTTCCCAACGGTATTTTTAGAATTTTCGAGATGTAATTTTTTTTCAATGTCGAAAGTCAATTCAAGAAGTGCTTCATTTCCCATAGCAATCCTGTGAAGCAGTTTTGACGCAAGGCTATATGGTGTGCTTGACAATTCTAGACCGGATGGAAAAGTAGATTATACAGATACCAATACTGAATACGATGCCACGTAAGCTTAATGCCAGATTTTTAGTTTCAATTGCCGCCTGTTCAGACAGCACCAGGATTATTCCGAAGGGAACAAATACCAGAATTAACAATATTAACAGGATCAGCGAACTCGTGAATATTTGCAGTGCGTATCTTGGCAATACCATTTCTTTCCAATGGTCAGATATATGTGATGATATAAGTATCCTGGCTGCCTGTTGAATTGTGTATACGAGCCTGTAAAACTCCCGATTCAAGGGCAGTTGCGTAAATAATTCAGCCGTTATAAGAATCCCAATGCCAAGAAAAATCCAGTCCATTATTTCGGGACATCGGGTTTGGCAGGTGTATTGTTTTCATTTAACTTGTTTAGTTTTCTGCCATTATTAGCCTCGCCGGATTGTTTTTGACCTTTTAGCAAACGCTTTATTGGGTACCAGAATATAGCGATAAGTGCCAGCAATATTGATCCAATAATGCCGAGAACCACGCCAATTGCACCAAGGCCGAGTCCGGGCCCGACGTAAGCATGACTGATCAAAGGATATAAAAACAGTAATAAAGCAAAAACCAATTTAGTAAGTTTCATTTGCAGTGTGAACTCCATTTTTCAAATTTCTCGGGTGTAATATAGGTAATATTTCTCAATTCCAGGTTTTTCTTTTGATCAACTGAATTTTCAAAAACAAACATTGGTCTGCCTGACAGATCTCCAATAACAGCGCGTCCATTATCATCATCTGAAAACATTAATATATGTGTATCATCATCAAGTTCAAAGTTGCCTTTGACTTGCATATTTTTAGCGCCCCATTTTCTCAGGTCAAACAGCACCGACCGAGAATGATCATTTATCTCCAATCTCATAATACGAGGACTTCTTCCAGAATTTGAAAATGGATTATTATCAAAGACAGCAATATATCCTCTTTGAAAAGTGGCATCATGTTGACGTGAAGTGAGTCCATACCGGTACCATAGTATTTTTGATTCTTTTGGTCTCATAACAAATACAAGATTCAACTCACGCATACTGACCAACATATCTCCCTCTTCAAAACCATCAAAGCTCGGCGCCAGTTCCCGGGAGAGAACATCCACTTTGTTAAAGTGAAAAGGGTCGCTCACCGCAATTTCCGCGAATTTATTCAGGTCCAATTCATTAGCCTTGTAGTATCTGGTAAATCTGGCATCAAATATTGCCAGGTCCTGTTCCCTGGCCCAGCGGATCATGTCTAAAACATGAATTCTATCAACTACCTTTCCAGTGGTTTCATCAATAGACAAAATTACCGGGCCTCTGAATGTATAAAATTTACCATCATAGAAAGAAATATCATGGTGATAATCGTAACCTTTAACATGATCATGAGAATATCTCTCTGGCTGTTTTTTCCATTCGGCCTCCCAGTCCTTATTACCGCACCAACTGTAACTACTTAATACGCCATTTGTATTTGTAGCAATATTGCCATTTTCTGATACTGCCATACCAATATGTGCTAACTTATAATCAAAGTTGTCTGGTTTTATAGGCCAACCACGTAATACCTGACCGCCAGTCGAGATTAAGATAGCGCCCCAATTGGAATTCTCAAATGCAAAACTTCCATAAATTAAGAAATATCCATTTAGATTACTATCAGAATAATATTGATTTTTATCCAGGTATTTAATTTCTGGGCCTTCATATGCAGTGGTATCTACAGGGCTGAGATTTATTTCAACAGGAAATGGTTTTGGGGTTATATCAAATGCAAAGGGATATACTGTCACTTGAGTCCAATAACGTTTCCAGATCGGCCGATTATCGGCAGGATCACCTTTCACAAATGCTTCTATTTCTTTATAAGTAGATTTAATAACCTGGTAGGGAAATATCTTCAATTCAACGGTAGCAACACCCCATAAGAAAAAACCCAGACTAAACAACCAGAGCATCCCTAAAAAACGAAGCTTTTTTTCTGTACTGGATATCAATTCTGCCATCCTTATTTAAATGTCTTTCCCAAGCATCTCAATCTCTTTCCCATCATAATATATGAGACAGATATGACCTGAATATTACGAGACACTTCCGGGAATATTATTAATTATTTCTAATCTTTTCTTCCAGTTCCTGTAGTTGCTGCTTCATTCTCATTACCTCTTCATCCTTGCTGGTAATTTCCATTCTTAATTGCTCATTTGATTTTTCCAGTTTTTCTATCCTGTTTTTAATTTCAATAATTTGATCCTGGATGCTTGCTTCTTCCGCAATGACCGTTACAGAAAACATGGCCAGCAGCATTGTTATAAATATTGTGTTTCTGTTCATTTCAAAAAGTTCCTGTTAAATTTTAATTTCAATTCAGATTATATTTTGCTTTCAGTGCATCGATTTCATCCTCTATACCCCGCAACTTTTGCTTTAATTCATCTGCATCCTGTTCTTTTCCGGCCAGTTCCGCTTTTAATTCAATATTTCTTATCTGCTCACGTTCTATCATAATTTTAATTTCATCAATCTGATCTTGCAGACTTTTATCCTCTGCCTGCACTGAAAAGGGAAAAACGATCATAAGTATTGCAAGGCGCAGGGTTATTTTATTCATTTCAGTATCTTAAATTTAATTCACTGTTTAAAGTGCGAACCTGCACAGAATTGGCTAAATATCCCTGCATCAGGTCAGTTTTGTTATTATAGCCAGCATTAGTAACATTTATTAATAATTTCAGGAAATCATCCGCATCGTGCCAAATATCGTTGACACCTCTGAACTGAACGCGAGATTCAATGCGTTACTCGAGG
>MGYU01000101.1 GCA_001801885.1 Gammaproteobacteria bacterium RIFCSPLOWO2_12_47_11 | reverse complement strand
TATTGCACCCGTTTATGTAATTAAAATGGGAGAGTACAACAATACATATAATATATTGACCCGGGGCCACTGGACTGGTTCATCCGGATACCGGGAATTTTTCCTGTTTTCGACTAAAAATCTGTCTGGTTTCTTTCCAGTATTACAAAGCTGTAGTCGTATTCATTCTTTTCATCCGCCTTGAAATCATAGCGTTCAATCTCTTCCCATTGTTCGCGATCAAATTCCGGGAAATACGTATCCCCTTCGACTTCAGCGTGGACTTCGGTAAGGTAGATGCGGTTGGCTTTGGCGAGTGTTTGTTCATATAGATCGGCACCGCCCATGATCATGATCTCATCGGTATCATGGAATTTCGCATAGACACATTCGAGACTGTACAACACCGTACAATCTTTGGCCTGGTAGCTCTTGTCGCGTGAAATAACCACGTTTTCCCGGCCTGGCAGGACCCGGCCGATGGATTCATGCGTTTTGCGTCCCATGATGATGGGTTTGCCCATGGTGATCTTTTTGAAATATTGCAGATCGGATGATTGACGCCAGGGCAGTTTGTAATTCAAACCTATAATACGGTTGCGGTCCATGGCGACGATGAGGGAAATGATCATTGTTTAACAGTTTCCTTTAATCGTCATGCTGGCGAATGCCAGCATCCAGTAAATGAATTGTGGATTGTACTGACTGGATACTGGCATTCGCCAGTATGACGGATTATTAATTTTAAACATAAGATTTCTCGCTGCGCTCGAAATGACAAATGTCAGACAGCGATTGGGGCTGAAATCGCAGGATGGGATTGATAGCCCACAAGTTCGAAATCTTCATATTTGAAATCGAAGATCGATTTCACGTCAGGATTGATCTTCATTACTGGTAACGGTAATGGTTCCCGCGATAACTGTGTATCTACCTGTTCCAGATGATTCCTGTATAAATGCGCATCACCCAATGTATGGACAAATTCACCCGGCTTGAGCCCGCAGACCTGTGCAATCATCAGGGTTAATAATGCATAGGAAGCAATATTGAACGGCACGCCGAGAAAAATATCCGCGCTGCGCTGGTACATCTGGCAGGACAGTTTGCCATTCGCGACATAAAACTGGTACAGGGCATGGCACGGCGCCAGTGCCATTTTTTCAATTTCACTTACATTCCATGCACTGACAATCAAACGCCGCGAATCCGGATTCTTTTTGATCTGATCGATCACCTGACTGATCTGATCGATAGTATGGCCATCAGGCGTATGCCAGGAACGCCATTGCGATCCATAGACCGGACCGAGATCCCCTTTTTCATCAGCCCATTCGTCCCAGATAGTGACTTTATTATCTTTCAGGTATTTGATATTGGTTTCACCTTTCAGAAACCAGATCAGTTCGTGGATGATGGATTTGAAATGCAGTTTCTTGGTAGTAACAGCCGGAAATTTTTCGCTGATGTCAAAACGCATCTGGTAACCGAACACGCTTAACGTGCCGGTGCCGGTGCGGTCTTCTTTGCGAACGCCATGATCTTTCACATGACGCATCAAATCCAGATATTGTTTCATTTCATGTTTTTTTTCTGTATGCCAGTAATAGCAAAGCTGCGCCCAAAATTATCATTGGCAACGTTAATATATGTCCCATAGTCAACCAGTCGAAGGCAAGATAACCGATATGCGCATCGGGTTCACGCACAAATTCTACCGCGGAACGGAACACGCCGTAACCGAGCAGGAACAGTCCTGAGACGGCCATGGTTGGGCGTGGTTTTGCAGAATATATCCAGAGAATAATGAATAACAATACACCTTCGAGCAGGGCTTCATAAAGCTGCGAGGGATGGCGTGGTATGCCTCCGGCGTGTGGACCGGGAAACACCATGGCCCAGGGCAATGTGGATGGCCCGCCCCAGAGTTCGCCATTGATGAAATTGGCAATACGCCCGAAAAACAAACCTACGGGTACAACGGGTGCCATGAAATCAATAATGTCAAAAAATCCACGATTGATCCTGCGTCCATAAATCCATACAGCAATTAATCCGCCTATCAACCCGCCATGAAAAGACATGCCGCCTTGCCAGATTTTAAAAATATCGAGTGGATTGGCGAGATAGTATGGAAAATTATAAAACAAAGCAGATCCGAGACGCCCGCCGATGATCAAACCGATGGCGCCGTAAAAAATCAGGTCGCTGACCTGCTCGTTGTTCCAGCCCTTTAATGGTTGATTGATTGCGCGATAATTCAGCAGCCACCAGGCCAGCAGTATTCCGGCGACATAGCTGAGTCCGTACCAACGGATTTTTAAGGGGCCAAGGGCAATGGCAACGGGATCGATTTGGGGGTAGGTCAGCATAGGGAATCATTTTAACACGAGGAAATATTTCTATCCGTGTACTTTTTATATGCCTCTATAAACTTGACCATGGATTTCGCCTTGCCCGGTGAGTGACTTCTTTTTAAAAAGAAGTCACCAAGAAAACTTTCTCCGGATGACTTGGCCTGCGGCTCCCCTCATTATTCGTTGCGCTGACGCGCCGCTCTTACGATCATCCCTGATCGAGCGAGCTAAAACAGACTCCTGTCTGTTTTGCGCTAACACTGCCTCATAATTCGGCAAGTCATACGGAGGGGAAACAACCATAGGGAAACATCTATTATTACGTTATAGTGTAGATATATTTCTTCACTTCTCAAATGCAATGAAAAATCAACAGCATAAAAATTTCCTGTTCAACGAGACTTCGCCGTATCTTCTGCAGCATGCGCATAATCCGGTGCAGTGGTATCCGTGGAGTAAAGAGGCGCTTGAGAAAGCGAAAGCAGAAACGAAACCGATCCTGCTTTCGATTGGTTATTCCGCGTGCCACTGGTGTCATGTGATGGCGCATGAATCGTTCGAGAATGAAGAAACGGCGGCGATCATGAATGAGCATTTCATTAATATCAAGGTGGACCGTGAGGAACGCCCCGATATCGACAAGATCTACCAGATTGCACAACAACTGCTGACACAACGCACCGGTGGCTGGCCACTCACCATGTTCCTGACGCCTGACGATCAAATTCCGTTTTTCGGCGGCACTTATTTTCCGCCTACATCACGTTACGGACTGCCCGGCTTTAAAGATCTGCTGCAACGTGTGGCGGAATACTATAAACAGGAACATGGGGCCATACAAAACCAGAACCGCTCCATGCAGGAAGCCTTGCATCGTATCAGTCTCACACCGCCAGCAGACAACACACTGCAACTGACGCCGGAACCATTGCATGTTGCCATTGAACAACTGCGACAGAGTTTTGATCCCCGGCATGGGGGTTTCGGTGCCGCACCGAAATTTCCGCATCCAATGAACCTCGAACGCCTGCTCCGGCATTATATAAATCCTGGCGACGATGAAGGCAGGCAGTCCAGCCTGGACATGGTGGAAATCACCCTGAAAAAAATGGCCATGGGCGGAGTGTATGATCAGATAGGCGGCGGCTTTTACCGTTATTCGGTGGATGAGCGCTGGATGATCCCGCATTTCGAGAAGATGCTTTACGACAACGGACCGCTATTGACTGTTTACAGCCAGGCTGCACAAATCACCGGCAATCCATTTTATAAATCCATCTCGATAGAAACTGCGGATTGGGTCATGCGCGACATGCAATCCGCTGAGGGCGGTTATTATTCGACGATTGATGCGGACTCCGAAGGACAAGAGGGTAAATTTTATGTCTGGGACAAAAAGGAGATCGGGTCCCTGCTGGATGTTCAGGAATATGCCGTGATTGAAAAACACTACGGGCTGGATAATGCACCGAATTTTGAAGGACACTGGCATCTGCATGTAATTGAACATATGGACGACGTTGCAAAAGTACTTTCATTGAAAAAGTCTGAAGTGGCAACGAAACTGTACAGCGCCAGACAGAAATTACTCAGTGTCCGGAACAAACGGACCTGGCCTGGCCGGGATGAAAAGATCCTGACTTCATGGAATGGATTGATGATCAAAGGCATGGCGATGGCGGCGGTGGCCTTTAATGATGAGAGATATTTTGAATCTGCAGCACGTGCGGTTGAGTTTGTGCACAAGACATTATGGAAAAACAACCGCCTTCTGGCGACTTACAAGGACAGCAAGGCGCACCTGAATGCCTATCTCGATGATTATGCTTTTATGATTGCGGGTATACTCACCATGCTAAACTTTCGGTGGAAAAACGAATGGCTGGATTTTGCAATTGAACTCGCCGATGCCATGCTGGCTGCATTTGAAGACAGGGAAAATGGCGGCTTTTATTTTACCTCGCATGATCATGAACAACTTATACAACGTGCCAAACCGTTCATGGACGATGCCCTGCCGGCGGGGAATGGCATTGCTGCTGCTGCGCTACTGCAACTCGGTCATTTAATCGGAGAACAACGCTATCTGGAATCCGCTGAACGCACACTCAGGACGGCCTGGCCTGCTTTGGACCAATATCCGGCTGCACATAATGCCCTGCTGAATGCACTGGATGAATATTTATACCCGCCACAGCAGATTATATTGCGTGGTGATGAAGATACACTTGATGAATGGCGACTGCACTGTCAGAAAAACGCTCATCCTTATACATCGATATACCCAATTCCCGGGAATGTGAATGCATTACCCGGACTGCTGGCGGAAAGAACCATGAAATCCGGGCCGGTGGCCTATATCTGCGAAGGTCATCATTGTCTGGCGCCCATAACCCGGCTTGATTTAATCGCTGAAAACCTGAACAATTCTTACAACTGAACATCATAATGATTTGTTGCATTGCAATATAAAGCCGCCTGAAGTGGCGCTTCCTGATGAGTACTCCGGGATATTTCTGCGAGTACCTGCATTTATAAATGCCCGGTGTTCTGTAATAAGAATAACAAGCACGATTTCTGTAGTAATACTTAACAAGCAAGCAACCTTTTAGAATGAGGATGGAAATTAGTGAGTACAACTAACAAGAAACTGCAGGCGTGGGTCGACCAGATGGCCGTACTTTGCCAGCCGGATCAGGTGGTCTGGTGTAATGGTTCGGAAGAAGAAAACAACCGGATGTGGGACATCATGGTGAAAGGCGGAACCGCCAAACGCCTGAATGACAGCAAACGTCCCAACAGTTATTACATCCGTTCCGTACCGGAAGACGTAGCACGCGTAGAAGACCGCACTTATATCTGCGCACAGAAACAGGAAGACGCCGGTCCGACCAACAACTGGATGGAACCGGAAGAAATGCGCGACATCCTGAATGGCCTGTTCACCGGCTGTATGAAAGGCCGCACCATGTATGTCGTCCCGTTCAGCATGGGCCCCATCGGTTCTCCCATTTCCCATATCGGCGTTGAGCTTTCCGATTCTCCTTATGTCGTCACCAACATGCGCATCATGACACGTATGGGTAAGAAAGTGCTCGATGCGCTGGGTGCTGATGGTGAGTTTGTGCCCTGCGTACATTCTGTCGGCGCACCACTTGCCTCTGGCCAGAAAGATGTGCCCTGGCCGTGTAACACAACGAAATATATTGTGCATTTTCCCGAGACGCGTGAGATCTGGTCTTACGGTTCCGGTTATGGCGGCAATGCCCTGCTTGGCAAGAAATGTTTTGCCCTGCGCATCGCTTCCGTCATGGGCCGCGATCAAGGCTGGATGGCTGAACACATGCTGATCCTGAAACTCACCAATTCGCAAGGTAAGGTGCGTTATGTGGCTGGAGCTTTCCCAAGCGCCTGCGGCAAGACCAACCTGGCCATGCTGACACCGACCATGCCTGGCTGGAAAGTTGAAACCATCGGTGACGATATCTGCTGGATGAAGTTTGGTGATGACGGTCAGCTGTATGCCATCAATCCTGAATCCGGCTTTTTCGGCGTTGCACCGGGCACCAGCATGAAGTCGAATCCAAATGCGATGTTATCGATGACCCAAAATTCCATTTTTACCAACGTTGCCGAAACTGATGATGGCGATGTGTGGTGGGAAGAAATGACCGATGAAAAACCGGCGCATCTCACCGACTGGAAAGGCAAGGACTGGACGCCGGCGTCAGACACACCGGCTGCACATCCGAATGCGCGCTTTACCGCACCGGCATCACAATGCCCGGTAATCGCTTCTGAATGGGAAGACCCGAAAGGGGTGCCTATCAGTGCCATCCTGTTTGGCGGACGCCGGGCTTCAGTTGTGCCATTGGCCAATGAGGCCCGCGACTGGGTGCATGGAACTTTCCTCGGCACCATCATAGCCAGTGAAATGACCGCTGCGGCCTTTGGCACTATCGGCCAGTTACGCCGTGATCCGATGGCCATGCTGCCGTTCTGCGGATATAACATGGCGGATTACTGGGGCCACTGGTTGAAGATGGGTAAAACCGCAGGCGCGAAGTTACCAAAGATCTTCTACGTCAACTGGTTCCGTAAAAATGAGGCCGGCAAATTTGTGTGGCCGGGATTCGGTGAAAACAGCCGGGTGTTGAAGTGGGTGTTTGAACGCTGCGAAGGCACTGCTGATGCTATAGAGACTCCAATCGGTAACCTGCCCACCCTGGACGCGATTGATTTCAGCGGCCTGAACCTGAATGAAAAGGACAAGGCCATGTTGCTCCGGGTCGATGTTGATGGCTGGCTGCGGGAGATCCCGATGATCAAGGAATACTATGCATCTTTTGGTAATCATCTGCCGCAGGAACTTCGCAAGGAGATCAAACAACTCGAGCAGCGTCTGCAGAAAGAAAAGCAGGCAGCAGCGTAAAGTAAGCTAACCTTAAATTTGTACATAAAAAACCCGCCTTCATCGGCGGGTTTTTTATTCAAGGTATCCTTAAATAATTTAACATTCTGGTTTTTACCGTCATACTGGCGCATGCCAGAGGAGTGGCACATGGATGTGCCGTTAACGGAGCGAAGGATGTAATCCAGTCAAAACAATTAATTACTGGATGCTGGTATGCACCAGCATGACGAATCTTTGACTTAAACGAGACCCTGAATAACTATAAAAATTATTGATAACAGGCTGAGGAAAAAAACATGATCGAAATGACACTGGAACTGGCGGAAAAGATCGCCAAAGCCGCACATGAAAAAGCAAAGGAATTCAAACGGCCAATGAGTGTATCAGTGGTGGATGAATCCGGACGCCTGGTGTTTTACTCACGCACCGATGGTGCCGGTTTTTTTACCTTTGATACTTCGCGCGCCAAGGCCATGGCTGCGGCATCATTCAAGCGTTCCACCAGGGATATTACCGATAACAAGGATCTTAACCCGTTACTCTGGTATTCCCTGCCCAGTGTGGTGCCAGCACAAGCATTGCCCAGCCCGGGAGGGTTGCCATTATGGAGAGATAGCCGGCTGATTGGGGCAATAGGACTGGGTGGTGGATCGCCTAATGAAGATCATGAATGTGCACTGGCGGGGGCGGAAGTCTTGGAAAACAAGTGACAAGTTATAAGTAAAAAGTCACAAGAAAACACACAACTTGTAACTTGTAACTTGTAACTTGTAACTTGTAACTTGTAACTTGTAACTTGTAACTAATAAGTGTACCCAAACTCCTGTTTGAACCGGTCTTTAAATTGGTCTATTTCAAAATGGTGGTTTTGCGTGCCATGATTTTCGACCTTGATCGCGCCCATCAAAGAAGCAATACGCCCGCTGGTCTCCCAGTCCATATCATGCATTAATCCATACAATAACCCGGCACGATAAGCATCACCGCAACCGGTAGGATCATTGACAGCCTGTGGTTTGGCTACAGGGATGATGTGACACTTGCCATGAGTATAGATAAATGATCCCTTATCACCGCGGGTCACGATCAAGGCCTCAACCCTGGCGCTTATTTGATCCGGGGTCAGTTTGGTCCGTTCCTGCATCAACTGCCATTCATAATCGTTGACGGTGACCCACCTGGCCTGATCAATAAAGGTGCACAATGCATCACCATCGAACATGGGCATGCCCTGACCTGGATCAAATATGAATGGAATACCGGCATCATAAAATTGTTGCGCGTGTTCAATCATCCCGTCACGGCCATCCGGAGAGATAATCCCGATAGTGACATCTTTGGCATCAGATACCTTGTTATGATGGGAAAAACTCATGGCACCAGGGTGAAAGGCGGTGATCTGGTTGTCATCCAGATCAGTAGTAATAAATGCCTGTGCGGTAAATGCACTGTCTATGACCTTGACATGCTGACGGTTGATCTTGTGCTTGTTCATCCAGTAGGCATAAGGATCAAAATCCTTCCCGACCGTACCCATAGGCATGGCATCACTGCCCAGCAACTTGAGGTTATATACGATATTTCCTGCACAGCCACCAAACTCGCGGCGCATCACCGGCACCATGAATGAAACATTCAGCATATGCACCTTTTCAGGAAGAATGTGATTTTTGAAATGGTCGGGGAAAACCATGATATTGTCATAAGCAAAAGACCCACAGATTAGAGCACTCACAGCATTTCCTTTTATGGTTTTTTATACGGATATAGTCACACATCCAAAAAATATTTCATGCGCCTGGCATAATAACTGTTATCAGGATGCTTCATTTCAACATGAAGTTCACTCCAGCTTGCACTGGATTACCAGTTTACCAAGTGGAATATTTTTTACAGCAACAAATATTGGTCCGGATGCCAGATTGCCCGGTTGACATAAAAACACCGGACATTATCTGCTGTTGTGTGCACCTCGCCAATTCATTTTTGATGTACTGGTAATTCAGGGACAGAATTATTTACTGATCCTCTGGCGGGCTTGACTTTATATCTCTCCAGAGCCGCTTTCAGGTATTGCCCGGTATAGGAATTTTTATTATACGCAATCTTTTCCGGTGTGCCTGTGGCTATCACCTGCCCGCCGCCATCCCCGCCATCTGGCCCCAGGTCGATGATCCAGTCTGCTGTTTTGATTACATCGAGATTATGTTCGATCACAATGACGGTATTGCCGTGATCGCGCAGGCGATGCAAAACATGCAGGAGTTGTTGTATGTCCTGGAAATGCAGACCGGTCGTTGGTTCATCCAGAATGTAAAGTGTTTTGCCCGTATCACGTTTGGAAAGTTCGCGGGATAGTTTCACCCGTTGTGCCTCACCGCCGGATAACGTCGTTGCATTCTGCCCTAATTTTATGTAGGAAAGACCAACATCCATCAGTGTTTGCAGCTTGCGCGCAATGACCGGTACGGCATCAAAAAACCGGTGCGCATCTTCAACAGTCATGGACAAGGTTTCATGTATATTCTTGCCCTTATAGCGAATATCCAGAGTTTCCCGGTTGTAACGTTTGCTCTTGCAGACATCACACGCCACATAAATGTCCGGTAAAAAATGCATCTCCACCTTGATATCGCCATCCCCCTGACAGGCCTCGCAGCGACCGCCCTTCACGTTAAAACTGAATCGTCCGGGCAGGTAACCTCTTGAACGTGACTCCTGGGTCGCCGCATAGAGTTCGCGTATCGGCGTAAATATGCCTGTATAGGTTGCCGGATTGGAGCGCGGTGTGCGCCCGATCGGACTCTGATCAATGTCCACAACCTTGTCGAAGTGTTCCAGTCCCTTGATGCTGGCACATGCCGCAGGAGTGATATTGGTCCCGTTAATTTCCCTGGCAGACAGCTTGTAAAGTGTCTCGTTGATGAGTGTGGATTTACCGGAACCGGAAACGCCAGTCACGCAGATCAACAAACCTACCGGAAATTCCACATCAATATTTTTCAGGTTGTTTCCTGTGGCACCGTTTATTTTCAATACCCGATTCGGGTCAGCCTTTGTTCTCAAACCCGGGATATCAATCCGTTTTCTGCCTGATAAATACTGCCCAGTCAGCGAATCCGGATGATTGACGATGTCCTCCGGCAAACCCTGGGCAACAATCCGTCCGCCATGTACACCGGCACCCGGCCCGATGTCGATCACATGATCCGCCTCCATGATGGCCTCCTCATCATGCTCTACGACGATCACGGTATTACCCAGATCGCGCAAATGACAAAGCGTCGATAATAATCGCCGGTTATCACGTTGATGCAGTCCGATCGTTGGTTCATCGAGTATATACATGACGCCCACGAGACCCGCGCCAATCTGGCTCGCCAGACGTATACGTTGCGCCTCACCACCGGACAATGTCTCTGCACTCCGGTTCAGCGTCAGATAATTGAGCCCGACATTCACGAGAAACTGCAGACGGTCATTGACTTCTTTCAGTATCTTCGCGGCAATCTCACCGCGTTGTCCCGCAATTTCAAGCCCGGCGAAAAACTGTTGTGCCTTGTCAATCGGCATGGCTGTGATATCCGGCAATGCATAATCATTGATAAAAACATGTCTTGCGGCAATATTCAGCCGTGTACCAATACAGGCAGGGCAGGATTTGCTGCTCTGGTATTTGGACAATTCCTCCCGCACGACGATGGATTCTGTTTCATGATAGCGCCGCTGCATATTGGGAATTATTCCTTCAAACGGGTGTTTGCGTTTGATCGCACCCTTCCGGTCGTGCAGGTACTCAAACATAATCTCGGTTTCTCCACTGCCAAACAGAATCACGTCCCGAATATTTCCAGGCAGTTTCTTAAATGGTGTATCCAGATCAAATTTGTAATGTGAGGCCAGATTTTTCAGTAACTGGAAATAATAGGCATTGCGCCGGTCCCAGCCACGTATGGCACCACCGGGCAGACTGAGTTCACGGTCCTGTATGATGCGTTCCGGATCAAAAAACCGGATAACGCCAAGGCCATCACAATCAGGACATGCACCCATGGGATTATTGAAAGAGAACAGACGCGGCTCCAGCTCATTCAGGCTGTAACCACATTCACGGCAGGCAAATTTTGCCGAGAAAGTGATCTCCTGTTGTTCAGGATTATCGATCGAAATGATCCGTGCTATGCCATCAGACAATCGTACCGCCGTTTCAAAGGATTCTGCCAGTCGTAACCCGAGATCATCGCGCACCTTGAAACGGTCGACGACAGCTTCAACATCATGTTTTTTTCTGAGGTCCAGTGCAGGCGCCTGATCCAGTTCCACCACCCTGCCATCAATACGGGCGCGGATAAATCCTTCACTGCGTAGCCTTTCTATTAACTGGATATGTTCGCCTTTCCTGCCTTGCACAACCGGTGCCAGCAACATCAGGCGTTCACCTTCCGGCAGGGCCAGCGCATGATCGACCATCTGACTTATCGTCTGTGCAGCAAGTTTAACTCCATGCTCCGGACAACAAGGCTCACCCACCCTGGCAAACAGCAGGCGCAGGTAATCATAGATCTCGGTAATGGTCCCAACTGTGGAACGCGGATTGTGTGAAGTCGATTTTTGTTCTATTGAAATAGCGGGTGACAATCCTTCAATATGATCGACATCCGGCTTTTCCATCATGGACAGAAATTGCCGTGCATAGGCAGACAGGGATTCCACATAACGCCGCTGCCCATCGGCATAGATCGTATCAAATGCCAGCGAGGATTTACCGGAACCTGACAAGCCCGTAATCACTATCAGGCGATCGCGCGGTATGTCAATGTCAATATTTTTCAGATTATGGGTACGGGCGCCCCGGATACGGATTGTGTTCATAGTAAACTTGTTTCGCCAGAAAAAATGCAAACTGCTACTATAAGTGGTTTTTATGGACAGACGCAAAGAGAATCCCGAATAATGACAAATAACAAGATGACGGCGGGCGAGTTGCAAAGCAGTCTGGCACTGGCATTGATATTTTTTCTGCGCATGTTCGGGTTGTTTCTGATCCTGCCGGTATTCGTGCTGTATGCGGAAACATTGCCCGATGCGACCCCTACCCTGATTGGCCTGGCACTGGGTTGCTACGGTTTGACGCAAGCCCTGTTCCAGATCCCGTTTGGCATGGTCTCTGATCGCATCGGCAGAAAACCGGTGATAGCGGCAGGACTTTTGATCTTCATGCTCGGCAGTGTCATTGCCGGAAGCGCGGATTCAATCTTCATAATTATCCTTGGCCGTGCCTTGCAGGGGACGGGTGCTATTGCAGCGGCCATTATGGCACTGGCGGCAGATTTGACCCGGGATACTCAACGCAGCAAAGCCATGGCGCTAATCGGTATCAGTATCGGGTTTGCCTTCGCATTGGCTTTTATCGCAGGCCCGGCATTAAATCCGCTGATCGGTGTGCCGGGGTTATTTTATTTGGGTGCCGGTCTGGCTGTTCTTGCAATCATCACGCTATATACCCTGGTGCCAACCCCGGACAAATACCATCACCATGCATATCAGGATGAACTGGCCGGGAATTTATTACCGATACTTGTAGATAAAAAATTATTACGGCTTTATCTCAGTATTTTCATCCTGCACATGATCCTGATGGCCAGTTTTGTTGTGATTCCATTGACTCTACGCGATCTTGCCGGTGTTGTCCCGGATAATCATTGGCAAATTTATCTGCCCGTACTGGTAATTTCAGCGCTGATCATGCTGCCATTTCTTATCCTTGGTGAACGATATAACAAGACCGGTTTGTTCTTTTATGGCGCCGTATTGCTTATGATACTGGCCCAGTCCGGACTGTATATCTGGCATATGTCCGTCACATCCATCATTATAGTGTTGATACTTTTCTTTCTTGCGTTCAATTATCTTGAAGCAACACTGCCCGCCCTGATTACAAAAGCCGCACCGTTATCAAAAAAAGGCACCGCACTGGGTATATATTCCACCAGCCAGTTTATCGGTACATTTACCGGCGGTTTGGCGGGCGGCTATCTGTATGACCATTTTGGTCTTGAAAGCATATTTATATTTGGAGGTATCGTCAGTATTATCTGGCTGTCCGCTTTGCTGATTATGCAAAATCCTTTGGATCACAAGAAGTTATAGTCCAGGTGCAAGCTTGTACAGATTGAGATAACATCCCGTCTGATTGTGAATATTTATTTATACAAATAATAAATTTTAAGGAGAAGTACTATGGCCAGAGGCGTTAATAAAGTCATCCTGATAGGTAATCTCGGCAACGACCCGGATGTCCGCTATACAGCCAGTGGCGCTGCGGTTGCGAATATCAGCCTGGCGACTGCCGAGTCATGGCGTGACAAGGAATCGGGTGAACAACAGGAACGCACCGAATGGCATCGTGTGGTTTTTTTTGGCCGTCTGGCCGAAATCGTGGCCGAATACCTGAAAAAGGGTTCACAAATTTATGTCGAGGGCCGGCTGCAAACACGCAAATGGCAGGACAAGGAAGGCAAGGACCGTTACAGCACCGAGATAGTTGCCAACGAGATGCAGATGCTTGGCAGTCGCGGAGGTGGTAGCAGCAATCAATCCATGGATCAGACACCACCCCATGATGATGACATGTCATCCGGGGATAAGCCGCAAAAATCCAAAGCTAAACCCAAGGATGACGATTTTGATGATGATATTCCGTTCTGACATTTTCCTGTCCCGCTTCTGGTTTTCAGTTTGGTTTTAATTTCCCCAGGAAAGTAAAAAATCTGTGCATGAAATCGGGCATCTGGAAAATTATCAGACCGATCACAAAAATATTAAGGATGGAAACCAGCAGAAACATCTGCGGTATGGAGAAATTTATTGCAAACAAAGCAATTGTCAGTATCGCTGAACACACCATGAAAAGAGCATTCAGGATATTGTTGGCGGCGATGATCCTGGAACGCTGGGTTTCCTCGCTCATACTTTGCACCAGTGCGTACAGAGGCACGATATATATTCCACCGAATGCACCGATAAGGCACAGATCCATCAACACCCTCCAGCCCTGGTGCTGAATAAATCCAGTCACGGTAAAGTCGACACCGTTCTGTGTTACAGCTTCCGGCACGCCAATTATATACAGGTCAAAAGCAAACAGGCTTAACCCTATCGCCCCCAATGGCATCAAACCCATCTCTATCCGTTTGCCGGACAGCTTTTCACACATCAATGAACCTGCGCCGATCCCGACCGAAAATGCTGTCAGTAACAGGGTGGTGATATGTTCATTTCCGGCAAGCACATCACGTGTATACGATGGAAGTAATGAAAGAAAGGTGGCCCCATAAAACCAGAACCATGAAATGGCGATGATGGCCCAGAAGACGGTCCTGTTTTGGCCGGCGAGACGCAGGATGTTGAGCGTCTCGGTAATTAAATTCCAGTTAAGCTTCAAGCGCTGATCCGACGGCGTGGCCTCAGGTATGTTGCAGCTGGCCAGCCAGCCGCAAACAGCAACAAACAACACCAGTAGTGACACCAGATAACGGCCTTCAGGTTTGATGGCGATAAGTATGCCACCCAGCAGGGTGCCCAGCAGGATGGCAAGGTAGGTGCCCATTTGTATCATTCCGTTACCACCCGTCAACTCCGTTTCCTGCAAGTGCTGTGGCAGGATGCCATATTTGAGCGGTCCGAACATGGTGGACTGGGCACCCATAAAAAACAAAACAATCATAAGTACCGGCAGGCTTAAAAAGACAAAACCGAGAGTAGCAATAAACATAATGACAATCTCGGCAATCTTGATACGCCGGATCAACATGGATTTCTCATACTTGTCGGCAAACTGGCCGGCGATCGCAGAAAACAGGAAAAACGGCAGGATAAATAATCCGGCTGCGGTGATCACCAGTATGCTACTATTCCGGTCAGCTTGATCAGCCAGCGTAAAGGCGATAAAAATAACCAGTGAGTTTTTATAAATATTATCGTTAAATGCCCCCAGGAACTGGGTGGAAAATATGGGGAAAAATCTCCGGGTATTCAACAATCCAAACTGGTTCATAATCCGACATTATCAGATCAGACCTGTAAATAATAAATATATTTATGAATGTATTGGCTATCGGTGAAAACATGTCAATTGACACAAAAATACATTTACTTAAAAACCGCCGCACCAAGATTGTAGCGACGCTGGGACCAGCAACAAAAGAACCGGGGATGATCAGGAAGCTGATCCGGACCGGTGTAAATGTGTTCCGGCTGAACATGTCACATGGTGATCATGCCTCTCACAGAACAACATACAATCACATCCGCACGATTGCAGATGAACTTAAAGTCCCGGTGGCCATACTGGCTGATCTCTGCGGCCCCAAGATCCGCACAGGAAAGTTTCGTGACGGTCAGATTGAATTAATCACTGATTCAAAAATCACAGTAACCACACGTGACGTCATTGGTGAACCTGGTCTTGTTCCTTCGCAATATATTGCGCTGGCAGAAGATGTAAAACCAGGTAATCGTATATTATTGAATGACGGAGCACTGGAACTCTCTGTTGATTCAGTTGCGGAGACCGAGATTACCTGCACCGTTATTCATGGCGGCATCCTGAAAAATCATAAGGGCATTAACCTGCCTGGTGTAAATGTATCGGCGCCTTCATTGACAGAAAAGGATCGTGTGGATGCGGGATTCGTTCTTGATCTCGGTGTTGATTTCGTAGCACTTTCATTTGTACGTACGGCAGACGATATCAGTAAACTGAAATCCCTGATTAAAAAATCCGGAAAAGATGTTGCCGTCATTGCAAAGATAGAAAAACCTGAAGCATTGCAAAATGCATCCGCAATACTGGATGTTGCTGATGGGATCATGGTTGCGCGCGGAGATCTCGGTGTGGAACTGAAACCGGAAGAAGTGCCGATTGCACAGAGCCAGTTGATCGATCTGGCCAAAGCGAAATTCAAACCGGTCATAGTGGCTACGCAGATGCTGGAATCCATGATTGAAAACGCCCGGCCGACCCGTGCTGAAGTCACGGATATTTCCTATGCGGTCACACTCGGCACTGACGCCGTCATGTTGTCCGCCGAGACGGCGGTCGGTGCATTCCCGATTGAAGCAGTGAATATGATGGACAGGATAGCACGGCAGACTGAATCCTATCTCTGGCAGAGCGGGGCGTATGGCAATCCAGCCAACATCAAGTCCAGCTTACCGGTCAGTATCTGGGATGCCATCTCGGATACCAGTGCAACATTGGCGAAAGATCTGATGGTCAGGGCCATATTGGTAATCTCGCAAAGCGGCATGTCGGCTGCCACCGTGAGTTCGGCACGCCCCGCCGCGCCGGTGGTTGTGATCACCGGTCATCCTCACATTTGCCGGCGCATGGCATTATTCTGGAGCATTATCCCGGTGCTGTCCGAAGACGCCGGCTCGATGAATCCAAATGAACTGGCCCGGCAGGTCGCCGTGGAATTGAAACTCGCCGGGAAAGGGGATTATATACTGATGGTCAGGGGCTTTCACAGCAACCCGGAGCAGAATATACCGTCGGTGACGGTGTTGACGGTTTAAAGGCAGTCATAAGTCATAAGTCATAAGTCATAAGTCATAAGTCATAAGTCATAAGTCATAAGTCATAAGTAAAAGTCTACTCTCCTTGTAACTTGTAACCAGTGACTTATAACTAGCGCAGCTTGTAGACCGGTTCTGCGTGGTCCGCAGCCGTCTGGTATTTGACGGAAAATTCTGTAAATGCCTTCAGGGCATCTTCAATATTCTTGTCTTCCCGTACCTGATAGGAATCAATACCGCAACGCTGCATAAAAAACAACTGGTCGCGCAACACATCACCCACCGCACGCAACTCACCGGTATAACCATAACGATCTCTTAACAACCGTGCATGTGAATACGAGCGGCCATCGGTAAAGATCGGAAACTCCAGCGCGATCAATTCAAAATGTTCTATATCTTTGGCAACTTCTTCCGTTTCAATATCACCATTAACACATACTGCATATTTCCTGTTTTGTGCAATCAGTTTGTCACGGTTCGACTGCCAGTAGCCGAAAGGCATAATCACCTTGCCTTCAGGCAATTCCTCAACGACATCGATCTCCTTTATTCGCTGCCATTCATCGTCAGTGATCCGGTTATTTTTAATTACTCGCAACGGCCTTTACCTCCACTTCGGGTGCTGCTGTTTTAGCATAGACGTGCTGTTTGAACGGCACCATACCAATGCGCCGGTAGGTGTCGAGAAAACGTTCGTTCTCTATGCGCTGTTCAAGATAGACATCCAGAATTTTACCGATGGTGTCTGCCACCTTTTCTTTCTTGATGCCAGGTCCCAGTCGATCACCAATTGCAGCATCATTCTCGGCAGAACCACCCAGAGTAATCTGGTAAAACTCGACGCCTTTCTTGTCGACACCGAGGATGCCGATATGGCCAACGTGGTGATGGCCGCAGGCATTCATGCAACCCGACATCTTGATCTTGATCTCGCCAATATCGTGCAGGTAATCCAGATCATTGAACTTTTCGTTGATCTGCCTGGCAATCGGGATCGAGC
>MGYU01000100.1:37339-41054 GCA_001801885.1 Gammaproteobacteria bacterium RIFCSPLOWO2_12_47_11 | reverse complement strand
CCGGCATGCCGGTCATGCCGACCAGATCACAGCCGTCCTGTTCCATCCGGTTGATCTCGTCAGCGGTTTCAAGGCGCGGTCCCTGGGTGGCGCCATAGGTCCCCCCGTCATGACAGTGCAGATTGATCTCATGACTTGCCTGTATCAGGCATTGCCGCAGGAATTCATTATAGGGACGGGTAAAATCGATGTGCGTCACTTCATTAATTTCATCCTCAAAATAGGTATGTTTACGTCCCCAGGTGTAATCGATGATCTGCAAGGGAATGACCAATCTGCCCGGATACATTTCCAGTGTGATGCCACCGACGGCATTTACCGCGATGATGTTATTGATGCCATTTTCCTTGAGTGCCCAGAGATTGGCGCGGTAATTGATCTTGTGTGGCGGGATGATATGTGGATTACCATGCCGGGGCAGAAACACAACTTCTTTTTCATTTAATGTGCCGAAAGTCAGTGGCCCGGAAAGTTCTCCATAAGGCGTTTGTTGCATCTGTTGCCGCGTTATCTTCAAACCCTTGAGCGCGGTCAGGCCGGAGCCACCGATGATAGCCAGCATGGAACTCATTTTATAATTCCTCTTTTATAGTCCTTTCACCGCATAAATGCCGGGGGCATTGCGCAGGTAATCTTTATAGTCCATCCCGTAACCAAAGACGTAACGATTGGGTATAGTCAGTCCGGTGAAGTCCGCTTTTTCAAAAGGACGTGGTTTCCCCAGATTTTTATCAACCAGCACGGCAGTATAAATCTCGGCAGCATCCAGTTTTTTACATTCTGCCATCATTGAAGCGAGAGTGATGCCTTCATCGAGGATATCATCCACAATGAGCACACAACGGCCCTTGATGTCCATGTCCGGACTTTTTACCCAGGCAATCTCGCCGCCGGATGTATTTCCCTGATAACGCGTGGCATGCACGTAATCAATTTGTAATGGAAAATTAAGCTTGGGCATCAGCAAGCCCACAGGAATGACTGCGCCGACCATCAGACAAATTACAACCGGATTTTTTTCCGAGAGTCTGGATGTGATTTCTGTCGCCATACGATTAATGGCGGCATCGACTTCTGCAGCAGAGTAGAGCAGTTCTGCTTCTGCCTGCACAGTTTCAATTTCTTTTAAGAAGTCAGGTGTTGTCATTTTTTAAAAGTAAAATCCTTGTATCGACTTACCATTCATGGCACTGGATCCTGTACATTCCATGTACAGGATGACGGAACTTTTGAATATTTTTCAAACTACGGATTTCTCCCGGAGCCTGCCCCGTACTACGATACGGGGGTCGAAATGACACCATAAGTTTAGTTACTTTAATAATTGCTGGCCTGTCCAGTCGCGGGCGAATTGCCAGGCTGAACGGCCACTGCGTGAGCCATGTTCCAGGGCCCATTTCAATGCAGCCCTGTGCATTATATCCACATCCGCATTTTTCAACTGCAACTTTGTCATCCAGTAATCCACGATGGCCAGGTATTGGTCCTGGTTGAATGGATGGAAGGCCAGCCATAAACCGAATCGTTCTGAAAGAGAGATCTTTTCTTCTATTGTTTCGCTGAGATGGAGCTCCCCTTCGAGCATCCGGCTTTGTTGATTATCACTCATATATTCGGGCATGAGATGACGGCGATTGGATGTGGCATAGATCAGAATATTTTCCGGCGTACTGCTGAGGGATCCATCAATGACAACCTTCATGGCCTTGTAACTCGGATCATTCGCCTCAAACGAAAGATCATCACAGAAAAGAATGAAATGCCCGGGTTGCCCGTCCAGTTTTTCAACGATCACCGGCAGGTCGATCAGATGCTGCTTCTCAACTTCAATGAGTCGCAGGCCTTTTGCGCGGAATTCGTTTAACAGGGCCTTGATCAATGAGGACTTGCCCGTACCCCGTGGCCCCCATAACAACACGTGATTGGCAGGCAGATTTTGCAGGAATTGCCGGGTATTGCGTACTATTTCCTGTTTTTGCCGGTCAATGCAATGCAGATCAGACAGGCTGATTCTGGAAATATTTTTAACCGGCACCAGGGATCGGGATAAACCATGGGCTTGCCACCGGTATGCGGTAGATGCCACAGCATCAAAGGATACGGTGTCGACCGGCAACAGTTTCTCGAGACGATCCAGCAGGGCATGGGCCCGCGCAAAAAATTCTCCAGTGTCAGTCATGAACAGGTTCCGGAATGATGGATTTGAATTTGCGGGTTTGGCATTGGGTCTGTGTTATAACATATTTATTGATATAAAACAGCCAGTTATAAAATCTGCCAGAACTAACTGAGGCGATCCCCGCCAGCTTGTCCGGCGGCCAGACAGTCGATTGCCGGATAATCTGAACAGCAATGCATTCACAGGCGGAATTTGATAACCTGTACAGGTATTTAAGCCTGCTGTTCCCCCGAGAGAATCAGTTCCCGCTGTGTCCTGATTTAGCATCAGGGGGGACCCCGGCATTTTGAAAATAATTCCAAAGAGAGAGTATTTATGTACAAAAAGACAATGAAGATTAAGGGGTTTGATAATGCCCTGTGGAAAGCTATTGAAGGTGAGAAGAAACGTCAGGAAGAGCATATTGAATTGATTGCCTCCGAGAACAATACCAGTCCGCGTGTGCTTGAAGCCCAGGGAACTGTCCTCACCAACAAATATGCCGAAGGTTATCCCGGCAAACGTTATTATGGCGGCTGTGAATATGTCGATGTCGCCGAGCAACTGGCGATTGATCGTGCCAAGAAATTGTTCAAGGCAGACTGGGCTAATGTACAACCTCATTCAGGTTCACAGGCCAACGGTGCGGTTTATCTGGCATTGATCAAACCGGGCGATACCATCATGGGCATGAGCCTGGCGCATGGCGGCCATCTGACTCACGGCGCCAGCGTGAACGTTTCCGGCCGTATCTTCAATGCTGTGCAGTATGGCCTGAATCTTGATACCGGCGAGATTGATTATGATGAAGCTGAACGTCTTGCCCTGAAACACAATCCCAAATTGATTATGACCGGATTTTCCGCCTATTCCCGTATTCTGGATTGGCAACGCTTCCGTGATATTGCCGACAAGGTCGGCGCATATCTTGTCTCCGATATTGCGCATGTCGCCGGTCTGATTGCGGCGGGTATTTATCCCAGCCCGATCAAGATTGCAGATGTGACCACGACTACCACACACAAGACATTACGTGGCCCGCGATCCGGCCTTATCATGGGCAAAGCCAATGATGACATTGAGAAAAAAATCAATTTCATGGTTTTCCCCGGCATGCAGGGCGGTCCGTTGATGCATGTGATTGCTGCAAAAGCAGTGGCCTTCAAGGAGGCCATGTTACCGGAATTCAAGACCTACCAGAAGCAAGTGGTCAAGAATGCCAGGGCCATGGTCAAGGTATTCAAGTCACGGGGAATAAATATTGTTTCCGGCGGTACTGATAATCATCTTTTCCTGGTGGACCTGATTTCCAGAAAAATAACCGGTAAGGAGCTGGATGCTGCGCTGGGGCGTGCCTTTATCACGGTGAACAAGAATGCCGTCCCCAACGATCCGCAATCACCGTTTGTGACCAGTGGTATCCGTATCGGCACTCCGGCCATTACTACCCGTGGTTTCAAGGAAAAGGAAAGCCAGCAGGTGGCTAACTGGATCTGTGACATCATTGATAATCTGGGCAAAAGTTCGGTCGAGAAACGGGTCAAGGGTGAAGTGCTC
>MGYU01000100.1:37251-37321 GCA_001801885.1 Gammaproteobacteria bacterium RIFCSPLOWO2_12_47_11 | reverse complement strand
ATTGATAATCTGGGCAAAAGTTCGGTCGAGAAACGGGTCAAGGGTGAAGTGCTCAAGCTCTGCAAACGTT